>JBKJOI010000801.1:0-16384 GCA_046595695.1 Haliangiales bacterium
ACGCGCGGCTGGCGTCGCTTCGAGTGGACCGTCGTGTTCAACCCGCCGCAGCCGCAGTACGGCTACGGCAGCGGGCGCGAGGCCGACGTCGCGATGGCGGCGCCGCAGGCGATGGACGAGATGGAGGCGCCGCGCGCTCCGGCCCCGCCGCCCAACAACCGCCCGCAGGTGAAGGGCGCGCCGCGCAAGGAAGCGCCGCGTCCGGTCGCGGTCGCGCCGCCCGCCGACCCCAAGCCGGCGCAGAAGCCAGCCGACCGGCCGGCCCTCGGCGCCAAGCAGCAGCCGCAGAAGGACGTCGCGAAGAACGCCGACAAGAAGAAGGCCGAGGCCAAGGCGCCGCGCGAGGAAGCGCGCGCCAACCGCATCGAAGGCAAGCGCGACCGCGAAGGCGGTGACGAGGGCCGCATGGGCAAGCGCGCCCCGGGTGGCCGCGGTCCCGGTCGCCCCGCCCCCGAGCCGCAGGTGCAGGGCGAAGCGGGCGGCGGCGGCGCCGTCGCCGGCGGCATCGCCATGGACGACGATTGGGGCGGCGACGTCGACGGCGCGCAGGACTGGAACTACATCCCGGTGCGCGCCTTCCCGGTGCCCGTCTACAAGGCCGGCCACGACGGGCCGCGCACCGACTTCCGCGAGACCATCTTCTGGTCGCACGACGTGCGCACCGCCAAGGACGGCACCGCGAAGGTGACCTTCGTCGCCTCCGACGCGGTGACCTCGTTCCGCGCGGTCGCCGAGGGCGTCTCGGCGGGCGGCCTGCCCGGCCGCGGCGACCTGGTCGTGAAGTCCAACCTGCCGGTCTCGCTCGACGTGCGCATGCCGCTCGAGGTCTCCGAGGGCGACACGCTGCAGCTGCCCATCACGCTGACCAACGAGACCGATCGCGCCATCACGGCGAACGTGCAGGCCTCGTTCGGGCCGTCGTTCAAGCTGGGCGAGAACCCGCTGGCGAAGCCGATCACGCTCAAGGCGGGCGAGAAGCGCGCGCTGTTCTTCCCGCTCACCGTCGTCGGCAAAGGTGGCGAGGGCGACGTGCAGATCTCCATGCAGACCGAGGGCCTCAAGGACGAGCTGCACAAGACCATCCGCGTGGTGCCGCTCGGCTTCCCCTTCGAGACCGGCGTCTCGGGCACGGTGAAGGGCACCTCCAAGCACGAGCTCGACCTGGCCGGCGCGATGCCCGGCTCGATCACCGGCAAGGTGATCATGTACCCGACCGCGCTCGCCTCGATGACCACCGGCATGGCGGCGATGATCCGCGAGCCGGGCGGATGCTTCGAGCAGACCTCGTCGACCAACTACCCGAACATCATGGTCATGAACTACCTGCAGAAGAACGACGCCGCCGACCCGGCGCTGGTCGCCGACGCCTCGGGCAAGCTGGCACGCGGCTACAAGCTCTTGACCGGCTACGAGTCGCCGCAGAAGGGCTACGAGTGGTTCGGTGAGAACCCCGGCCACGAGGCGCTCACCGCGTACGGCCTCATGGAGTTCAAGGACATGCAGGCGGTCTACGACGACGTCGACCGCGCGATGGTCGAGCGCACCGCCGACTGGCTGATGAAGCGTCGCGACGGCAAGGGCGGTTACCTGAAGAACGACCGCGCGCTCGACTCGTTCGGCCGCGCCAGCTACGAGACCACCGCGCTCTATATCACCTGGGCGCTCTCCGAGGCGGGCCGCGTGAAGGGCCTCGACAAGGAGCTCGCCTTTGCCAAGAAGCTCGGCCTCGAGTCGAAGGACCCGTACCTCGTGGCGCTCGCCGCCAACACCTGGCTGAACGTGGACGAAGGTGGCCCCGAGACCCGCAAGATCGTGTCGCGCCTGGCCGAGCTGCAGGACAAGACCGGCAACTTCCCGGGCGCCGCGCAGTCGATCACCATGTCGGGCGGCGAGTCGCTCGACATCGAGACCACGTCGCTGGGCATCCTGGCGTTCGTCAAGGCGTCGAAGAAGGGCGAGCTCGAGGCGCCGCTGCGCACCTCGGTGGCGTGGCTGAACGCGCACCGCGGCGGCTATGGCGAGTGGGGCAACACGCAGGGCACCGTGCTGGGCCTGAAGGCGCTGTCGGCGTACACCGAGCACTCGCGCCAGACCCAGGCCTCGGGCGTGGCCAGCGTGTTCGTGAACGGCAAGGAGGTGGGCAAGATCGCCTTCGAGAAGGGCCGCAAGGAGGCGCTCGAGTTCACCGACTTCGGCGGCCAGCTCAAGCCAGGCAAGAACGTCATCGAGATCAAGCTCGACTCGCAGGCGACCATGCCCTACTCGGTCGCCATCGAGTACCGCTCGGCGCGCCCGCAGTCGAGCCCCGACGCGGTCATCGGCGTGGAGACTCAGCTCGCCAAGAAAAGCGTCAAGCTCGGCGAGGGCGTGAAGATGCGCGCGCAGGTCTCGAACAAGACCGACAAGGGTCAGCCCATGACGCTCGCCCGCATCGGCCTGCCCGGCGGCCTGACCTTCCAGACCTGGCAGCTCAAGGAGCTGAAGGACAAGAAGATCATCGGCTTCTACGAGACCCGGCAGCGCGAGGTCATCCTGTACTTCCGCGACATGAAGCCCGGCCAGACCGTCGACGTGGCGCTCGACCTGGTCGCCACGGTGCCGGGCGCGTACGTGGCGCCGGCCTCGTCCGCGTACCTCTACTACACCGACGAGGACAAGAGCTGGTCGGCGCCGGTGGAGATCACCGTCACCCGCTAGTCGTCCTTCCGCGGCTCACTCCTCCTCTACTCCCGCAGCCTCCGACCTCCCGGACGTGGTACACCCGCCCCGGGAGGTGCTCATTTGGTGAACGGAAACGGTAATACGGGCAGCGGCGCCGGCAACGGCGGCGGCTCGGCGTACCAGCCAGGTCGCGTCGCGAAGATCGTCTCGGCGGCGCTCGTGTTCGGCTTCATCGCCGCGATCGGAATGTTCCTGCTCTCGCGAACCGGCTGCGTGAACCAGCACACGTCGCCCGGCCACGAAGGCTACCTGCGCTCGAACCCGATCGCCGGGCAGGGCGCCTTTGTCGGCATCCAGCACGGGCCGACGTCGACGGGCTGGGTGTGGCGCCAGCAGGTCGTCAACATCGACATGCGGCCGCGCACCTTCTCCGAGGACATGAGCATCGTGACCGCCGAGCGCCTGCCGCTCGCGTTCCGCGCCCACACCCGCATCCAGCTGCGCGCCGGCTCGGTGCGCGAGGTCGTCGAGAAGTACGGCGGCGTCGACTGGTACACCACCAACGTGCGCGAGCAGCTCCGCTCGGAGGTGCGCTCCAAGGTGCAGGCGCTCGACGCGTTCACGGTGGCGAAGCGCTCGGGCAAGATCGCCGAGGAAGTGCTCGCCGCGATGCAGGCGCGCTACAAGCAGTCGCCCATCGAGGTGCTGTCGGTCGACATCGGTGACATCCAGTACCCCGACGTGGTCGTGCAGTCGGTGGTCCGCAAGTTCGTCACCGAGGAAGACAACCTGCGCAAGGACATCGAGCTGCGCATCGCGCAGCGCGAGATCGACATCGGCATCGCCGAGGCCGAGGGACTCTCGGACGCGCAACGGATCATCCGCACCACGCTCGATCCGATCTTCCTGCAGTACGAGGCGCTGGGCGCGATCGAGCAGCTGGCCGGCTCGACCAACACCACCTTCATCGTCGTGCCGTTCTCCAAGGACGGCTCGGCGCCCATCATCATGAACATGGACAAGTAGATGAGGACGCCCATGAAAATCCTGGCCCTGGCGTTCCTGCTCTCGGCAGCCGCGTGCTCGAACCCCGAGACTCCCGCCGGCTACGAGGGTTACGTCTACCACGTGCCCCTCATGTTCGGAAAACAGGAGTACCGCTCGTCCTTGCGCGGTCCCTCGTCGACGGGCGTGGCCTGGCGGCTCTACATCGAGAACATCGACATGCGCGCCAAGAGCTACCTCGAGAAGTTCTCGCTCCTGACCGCCGACAACCTGAGCGTGTCGTTCGAGGTCTCGACGCGCATCGAGCTGCGCGCCGGGTCGGTCAAGCAGATCGTCGAGGATTGGGGCTCGGACAAGTGGTACGAGTGGAACGTCAAGGAGCCGCTGCGCACGGTGGTCCGCCGCCAGGTCGTGGAGGTCTCGGCGACGCAGATCCAGCTCGAGACCGACAAGGTCGGCCTCGCGATCTACGAGAAGCTGCTCGAGCGCTACAAGGACACGCCGGTGCAGATCCTGAGCGTGGACATCGGCCACATCGAGTTCCCCACCGAGGTCACCGCGGCCATCCAGCTCAAGATCGCCAAGGAGCAGGAGCTCGAGCGCCAGGAGTTCGTGCTGGCCAAGACCCACAAGGAAGCGGCCATCCACGTGCTCGAGGCGCTCAAGGTCGCCAAGCAGCAGCGCATCATCTCGTCGACGCTCGATCCGCTCTACGTGCAGCGCCGCGCCGTGCAGGTCTACCGGCTCCTGGCGCAGTCGTCGAACAAGACGATCATGGTGCTGCCGACGACCTCGGATGGCACCGGCCTGCCACTGGTCATGACGACCGGGCAGCGCAAGATCGCGACCGGCGACGACGACAAGATGCTGCTCGAAATGGAGAAGCGCTACATGAAGGTCGCCGCGACGCCCGAGCTCGCGCCGCCCGTTCCGGGGCTGCCCACGCCCGCTCCCGCGGCCCCCGCGCCGGCTCCGTCGCCCGCTCCCGCCCCGACTCCCGCGGCGCCCGCGCCCGTCCCGCCCCGGTAGTCCCAGGCCACACATGGGAGCGTACCGACCAGATCTGCTGGGGAGTCCCCGCAGATCCGGGCCGTAACGCCGCGCCAACCCATCGATATCCAAAACATCCCCGAAGGGCACGGGCCTTGCTCAACCAAGCCGCATGAGCACCGCCTATGGACATGAGCGCGCGGCCCCCGCACCCCTGGTCTACCCCATCCTGGGTGCGCTACTCGCGGCGCTCGTCAGCATGGGTTGCCTCGCGCAGGACGACGGCTACTCCGCCGGTGAGCCTCCCAATCAGAATCCCCCGAGCAGCGGCATGGAGCCCGGCACCGGCATCGGCTCGTGCAGCACGACGGCCGACGTCTCGACCAAGATCTTCGCGCAGAAGTGCACCAACGCGGCCTGCCACGGCGACGGAGCCAACTCGAAGGCCGGCCTCGATCTGAAGACCATCGGCGTCGAGACCCGCCTCATGGAGGTCGACGCGAAGACCTGCAGCGACCAGGTCCTGGTGGTCGCGGGCGACTCGGCGAGCAGCTTCCTGCTCGCCAAGCTGCAGCCGAGCCCCGGCTGCGGCGCGCAGATGCCCAAGGGCGGCACGCCACTCACGGCCGAGGAGATCAACTGCGTCGCCGACTGGATCGAGGGCCTCACGACCAGCGGTGGTGGCGGCGGTGGTGGTACGCCCCCGGGCGGCGGCTGGTAGCACGTGTACGTCCGGCACCTCGTCGCGTGCGTGGCGCCGTGGATCGCGGGCATCGCGGTCGCGGCGGCGCTCGCCGACGTGCGTGCCGGAGGCCTCGCGCGCCTCGGGCAGGTGGCGGAGTCGCGCGCCTCGGCGCGGCCGCGCATCGATCCGATCGGCGAGCTGCACGACTTCGAGGAGGCGCGCCGGCGCACCACGGACTACGCCGCGCTGCCCGCGGGTGACGGCGTCACCGGCGCCGACCCCGCGGACCTGACCCGCCTGCCCGGCGCGAAGGACGCGTTCGTCGCGGTGCTGCGCGGGCGTGACGCCGTGGTCGTCCTGGACGGCCGTGGCGTCGAGCGGCAGCGCCTGCCCGCGCCGGCCTCGCCGACCGCGGTCGCCGTCAGCGCAGACCGGCGCGTCTACGTCGCCGGCAGCCTGGGCCAGAACGTGGCCCGCTTCCGGGTTCGTTCCGACGGCACGCTCACGCGCGACGGCGAGCTCGCGCTCGGCGGCGTCGCGTCGATCACCGACATGGCGCTCGGGCCCGAGGGCGTGCTCTACATCGTCGAAAATCACGGCGGCCGCCAGCTGGCCGTGGTGCCGGGCCAAGGCGGCGCGCCCACGGTCGTGCACGAACTGGGCACCTGCCACGGACCCCTGCGGGTCGTGCGCGAGGATCGCTTCCTGCTCGTCGACTGCCTGCTCGACCACGAGATCCGCATCTACGACGCCTCCGCCGACGGCGTGCCCGACGGCCCGCCGGTGGCCACGCTGCGCCACGACGGGCCCATCTGGAGCCTGGCGGCGGCGCGTGCCGGCGATCGCCTGGTCGTCGCCCTGGGCGGCGTCGAGGACCGGCCGCTCAGCCGCGCCGACGGCGCGTTCGGCTACATCGACTCGTTCGTGTCGGTCTACGAGCTCGACGCGACCAGCCTGGCGGTGCGCGCGCGCAGGACCGTCAACGTCGGCGAGCTGGGCGTGGTCACGCCCAAGTGGATCGCGGTGAGCGCGTGGCTCGACGGCGCGATCAGCGTCGAGACCGCCGCCTACGCGAGCGACCGCCAGGTCTCCTTGAACTGGGCGGCGCGCACCGAGACGCCCGAGATCACCAGCCGCGAGCTGCCGCCGGGCACGGTCGCGCTGGTGCCGCGCGGCGGCGGCTTCGTCGCTGCCAACGCGCTGCTCGACGCCTGGATCATCGCCGACGGTGTGCGCGTCGAGGTCGTGCCGGTCGCCGCCGCCGAGGACGACCCGCCGGCGCGCTCGCCCGAGGCGCGCGCCGGTGAGCTGCTCTTCTTCACCACGATGATGGCGCCGTGGAACGGCACCGAGGGCCCGAAGAGCCGCTTCACCTGCGAGACCTGCCACTACGAAGGCTACGGCGACGGGCGCATCCACTTCACCGGCCGCGACAACGTGCACGCCACGGCGCGGCCGCTGCGCGGGCTCGCCAACAACCGGCCGCACTTCTCGCGCGCGCTCGACCGCACCATGGCCGACATGGTCCACGCCGAGTTCCGCGTCGCCAACAAGAACAACGGCAAGAGCCCGTGGTTCGCGCTCGACGTGCAGGCGGTGCCGTGGCTGAAGGACGTGCCCGGGCTGCCGGCCACGATGTCGCCGCTTTGGCTGCGGCGCTCCTTCATGACCTTCCTGGGCGAGTACACGCATGCGCCCAACCCGGCCGCGGTGGCCGCGGCTGCGCGTCCCGCGGGTGCGCGCGGGTTCACCGAGACAGAGCGGCGCGGCGCCGAGGTCTTCCGCGCCACCTGCGAGGGCTGCCACGCGGCGCGCCTGGTCGCCGATGAGCCCGAGTCGCACGTCGCGTTCGCGCGCTGGGAGGCGCTGGTGCTGGCTCCCGAGGGCGCGCTGGTCTGGGGCTCCGAGGCCTACGAGAAGACCGGCGTGACCCCGTACGTGCACGCGAACGGCGCGCGCGTGCCGTCCCTGCGGCGGGTATACAAGCGCTTCCCGCTGTTCACCGCCGGCAGCGCGAGCGACCTGGCGCAGGTCGTGGCGCGCGCCCGCTTCGCCGGTGGCCTGTTTTTGCACGACGGCGTGGGCGACGGGAAAGCCGCCGGCCTGCACGGGCTGGGCGCGGAGGACGCGACGGCGCTGCTCGCGTTCCTCGCGCTACTGTAGCGGCGGGCGGGGCGGGCGGCGTCAGGCGCGACGCGACGTGCGCGACGTGCCGGCTACTGACCGAGCGCACCGGCCGGTTCTCGCGATCGGTCGGCGCCGGCCGTAGCCGCGGCCGGACAGCGTGACTGCGACCGCCCGTACGCGCCAGTACCTCTCCACAGTGAAGATGATCGGTTCACGGCGCGACGGTTCCGGGGATGCATGGGGAGCGGAGGCGACGCGTTTCGTCGGCGGTGGGCGCGTAGCCGAGCGCAGGTGGTGACGTCGTTGCGCGCCAGCAGTCAGCCATCGAGGGGCGGGTGCGGGTGGTGCCTTCGTCGGCGTGGGGGCACGTTCGTGGCCGGTGGCTTCGTTGCGCGCGAGCAGAGCAGAGCTGATGGGGCGCGTGGGACACGCACCCATGGCGGCGGAAGTCGGCGTTGCCGTGCGCACTGGCGCGGGAGAGTGCGCACTGCCGGGCCGGCAGTGGAGTTCGTACTGCCGGGGCGGCAGTCGACAGCAGCGACGGCAGGATCGCCGGACGTCGGTCGATTTCTCGAGACGACGCGATTCGTCCTCGACGGCTCTGTGCGTGTTTTTCGAGGCTGCTGCAGGCGCGCGCGTGGGCGGGCCCGCTGGCGCGGCGGGCCTACCTAGTCGTCGTCCGGGGTATCGGCGTCGACGGCGTGGCGGCGCAGCAGGTCGCGCAGGTGGTTGCGGTCCATGTGCGCCTCGCGCGCGGCGCGCGAGACAATGCCGCGGTTGCGGCGCAGGAGCTCCTTCAGATACGTGCGCTCCCACTGGGTGACGATGGTCTCCTTGGCCGAGCGGAACGACACGCCCTCACCGAAGTTGGACTCGGTGTCCATGATCGGGGGCGCGGTGCCCTGCGCGGGCGCCGACGGGCTGAGCTGGTCGCCCGACTCGTCGAGCACGACGGCGCGCTCGATGGCGTTGCGCAGCTCGCGCACGTTGCCGGGCCACTCGCGCGCGGCCAGGCGCTTCACCAGGTCGGCGGGGGCGCGGCGGCCCGAGCGCTGCGCGTAGAGCCGCTCGATGAGCAGCGGGACGTCCTCGCGGCGCTCGGCCAGCGTCGGCAGGCGCAGGTTCACGATGTTGAGCCGGTAGAAGAGGTCGGCGCGGAAGCGGCCGCGGTTCATCTCCTGGCGCAGGTCGCGGTTGGTCGCCGCGATGACGCGCACGTCCAGGTCGATGCTGGTGTTGCCGCCGACGCGCATGATGCGGCGGCGGTCGAGCGCGCGCAAGAGCTTCGGCTGCAACTCGAGCGGCAGCTCGCCGACCTCGTCGATGAACACGGTGCCGCCGGCGGCGGCCTCGAACGCGCCCACGCGCGTGTTGTTGGCGCCGGTGAACGCGCCCTTCTCGTGGCCGAAGAGCTCGCTCTCGAACAGCGCGGGCGGGATGGCGCCGCAGTCCACGACCACGAGCGGCTGCTGGGCGCGCGGGCTGGCCGCGTGCAGCGCCTCGGCGATCATGCCCTTGCCGGTGCCGGTCTCGCCCTCGAGCAGGACGGTGGTGTCGGCGGCGGCGACGCGCGGCAGCAGCGCGAAGATTCGGCGCATCGCCGGGCTCTGGCCGATGATGTCGCCGAAGTTCACCTCGCGGCTGATCGGCTGGCGGATCCGGTCGTCGAGGGTCTCGAACTTCATCGCCGTGGTGCCGACGCGGATCTCGACGCCCGGCTGCAGGTACGCGGTCTCGACCTGGACGCCGCCGACCAGGGTGCCGTTCCGGCTGCCCAGGTCGCGCAGCAGGAAGCCACGCCCGGTCACCTTGATGACGCAGTGGTGGCGCGAGACCGTCGGGTCGCGCAGCACCAGGTGGTTCTTCGGCGCGGCGCCGATGGTGAGCTCGGTGTCCTCGGAGGCCAGGACCACGCCCGAGTCACGGCCGGCCACCACCACGAGGCGGAAGCGGCCCACGGCGATGGAGCAATCATCCTCCAGCAGCAAGGGGGATGGCAGAGCCGGGGACGTGCCCTCGATGGTAGGGCGGTGGAGGTCGTCGTCGAGATTTCTCAATGGCATGGCGAACTCTGATGGAGCACGTCGCGTGCCACGATTCGTGCGCCAAAAAACGCCTACTTGCGACCGCAAAGGGGGGGGCTACCCCAGGCACCTGTGGGGTCCAGCCAGCGGGGGAAAAGTGGGTGCTCGCCCCCGAGGTGGTCCAGGAGGGGCCCGGGTGGGCCCTTCCGCGCTACTCCTCGGGCGGCAGGAGCACGGCCTTCTTGCGCGTGTATTTCCTGACGAGTTTCTGAACGTATCTCACGAGATCGTCGAGCTCGACCTCGCGGCCGGTGGCGTTCATCGACAAGGTGGCGGTGTACGCGAGCTTCTTGGGGCGCAGCACGGTGAAGCTGTAACTGGGGGCTTCCGACGTCAGGCTGGTGCCCTCACGTCGCTTGTGGATGCGCGCGCTCGCGATGAGCGACCACAGGCGGTCCGATTCGTTGCCCGAGAGCTGGAAGGTGCCGAACTCGCGCGGCTTGCCGTCCTTGAAGTGCGAGACCCACATGGCGTCGCCGCGCACGCGCACGGTCCACGAGCCGTACGCATCGGTATGCGCGCTGCCTCCGGTGGTCATCTCGAAGGCGGTGCCGTCGACCTGGCCGCGCCGATCGCGGCCGCCTGGGTTGCCCGCGCAACCGAGCCAAACGGCCGCAGCGACGAGCAAAAGCAGCGATGCGTGGCGGGGGCGCAAGAAAAAAACCATAGCACGCCTTGACAACTGACCAAGGGTCATTTAATAAATGACTCGTGGTCAGCAATGTCGGCAAGCAGCGGGCGCGCAAGCCCGAGGACAAGGATCAGCGGCGCCGAGACATCCTGGGTGCCGCGCTCGCGCTGTGGCCCAGGACCGGCTTCGCGCAGCTGACCATGACCGCCGTGGCCGAGAACGCCGGTATCGCCAAGGGCACGGTCTACCTCTACTTCGCGAGCAAGGAGGAGCTCCTGCTCGCGCTCGTCGCCGAGCAGTTCGACGAGTGGTTCGACGCGCTCGCCGTCCAGCTCGATCGGCGCGCCGATTCGCTCACCGCCGCGGCCTTCGCCGAGCTGTGTGCGAGCTCGCTCGCCGACCGCACCGCGTTCGCGGGCATGGTCGCGATCCTCGAGAGCATCCTCGAGCACAACATCGACCTGGCGACCGCGCGCCGCTTCAAGGCCGGGCTGCGCACGCGCGTGCTCGACGCCGGGGCGCGGCTCGAGCGCGCGCTCGCTCTCCACGCCGGCCAGGGGCCGCGCCTGCTCATGCACGTGCACGCGCTGGTGGTCGGCCTGTGGCACATGGCCAACCCCGCGCCGGTGATGCGCGAGGCGCTGACCGCGCCCGACCTGAGCCTGTTCCGCATCGACTTCGCGCCCGAGCTCTCCTATGTGCTCACGGCGCTGATCCAGGGGCTGCAGAAACCAGAGAGACAAGGAGTGGCACCATGAACGGTTCGAAGCAGGACGGCGGCGGCAAGCAGGACGGTGGCGGCACCAAGGGGAAGTACGCGGGCTGGACGGCGCTGGTCACCGGCGCGTCGAGCGGCATCGGCGCCGATCTGGCGCGCGTGCTCGCGGCCGACGGGCACGATCTCGTGCTGGTCGCGCGCGGCGAGGCCAAGCTGCGCGAGCTGGGCGCCGAGCTGACGGCGGCGCACGGCGTCACGGTCACCGTGATCGGCGCGGACCTCTCGGTCGTCGGCGCCGGCCAGAAGATCCACGAGCAGCTGGGCGCGCGTGGCCTGGTCGTCGACGTGCTGGTCAACAACGCCGGCTACGGTCTGTTCGGCAAGTTCGCGAGCGAGACCCGCGCCGAAGACGAGCTGGCGATGATCCAGGTGAACGTCGTCGCGCTCACGCAGCTGTCCAAGCTGCTGGTGCCCGGCATGGTGCAGCGCGGGCGTGGGCGCATCCTGAATGTGGCCTCGACGGCCGCGTTCCAGCCCGGGCCGCTCATGGCGGTCTACTACGCGACCAAGGCGTTCGTGCTGTCGTTCTCCGAGGCGCTCGCCAACGAGCTGAAGGGCACCGGGGTCACCGTGACCGCGCTGTGCCCGGGCCCCACGCAGAGCGGCTTCCAGGTGGCCGCCAAGATGGAGGACTCCAAGCTCGTCGCGGGCAAGAAGATGCCCGACGCCATGAGCGTCGCGCGCATCGGCTACCGTGCCATGCAGCGGGGCAAGACCGTCGTCGTGCCCGGGTTCATGAACAAGCTCATGGCCGGCTCGGTGCGCTTCGTGCCGCGCGGCGTGCTCACGACCATGGTGCGCGGCATGCAGGAGCGAAAGTCGTCGTAGGCCGCGGCCCGCGTTCTCGCCGTCCCGCCGTCTTGACGGTCGATCTCCGCGGCGCGGCGTTCCATAATCGCGGCGTGAAGCCTGTCCGCGCTCGTCCAGCCGCCGCCTTGCGTCACCTGCGCGCTGCCGATCCGACGCTCGCGAAGGTCATCGACGCGGTCGGGCCGTGCCGCTTCCGGGCGCGCGCCGAGGGCACGCACTTCGACGCGGTCGTGCGCAGCATCGTGTACCAGCAGATCACCGGCAAGGCCGCGGCGACCATCCTGGGCCGCCTGCACGACCTCTACGGCGGCCGGCCGCCGACGCCCGCGCAGCTGCTCGCCAGCTCCGAGGAGCAGCTGCGCGCCGCCGGGCTGTCGCGGCAGAAGCAGGGCTACCTGCGCGACCTGGCCGAGAAGGCCGCGGGCGGCCACCTGCCCTTCGACAGCCTGGACGCGCTGCCCGACGGCGACGTGATCCAGGCGCTCACCTCGGTGAAGGGCGTGGGCGCGTGGACCGCGCAGATCTTCCTGATGTTCCGGCTCGGCCGCGCCGACATCCTGCCGGTGGCCGACCTGGGCATCCAGAAGGCGATCCAGCGCGCCTACCGGCTGCGCGCGCTGCCCAAGCCGCTCCGCGTGGCCGCGATCGGGGCGCGCTGGGCACCGCACCGGACGATCGCGTCGTGGTATCTGTGGCGGTCGCTCGACGGCGCCGCCGCGATCTAGTCCGGATCAGCGCCGCGCGCCGCCGAGCAGCTCCTCGAGCAGCTGCGCCAGGCGCTCGATCCGGTAGGGCTTCGGCAGGGCGCCCACGAAGCCGCGCGCGGCATGCTCGGCGAGCACGGCGTCGGCCGCGTAGCCGCTCGAGACGATGGCGCGGACCTCCGGGTCGAGCTCGCGCAGCAGGCGCAGCGTGTCGACGCCGCCCAGCCCTCCGGGTACGACGAGATCGAGGATCACCAGATCGAAGGGGACGGCCGCTGCCTGGGCCCGTTCGTAGGCGGTGATCGCTGCGCCGCCGTCTGCCGCGACCTCGGCGTCGTAGCCGAGCTCGACCAGCAGGCGGCTGGCGGCCACCCGGATCGACGGCTCGTCGTCCATGATCAGCACGCGCGCGCGCCGACCGGGTGCGGCTCCGCCCGTCGTCTCGGCGCCGGCGCCCGCACCGTCGTTCGTGCCCGCGCCGTCAGCGGAGGCGGGCAGGAGCACCGAGACCACCGTGCCTTCGCCTGGACGCGAGGTCACCGCGATGCGCCCGTCGTGGCGCTCGACGATGCCGTGGGCGGTGGCGAGCCCGAGGCCGCTGCCGCGCTCCTTGGTGCTGAAGAACGGGTCGAACACGCGCTCCAGGTGCTGCGGCAAGATGCCCACGCCCTGGTCGCGCACCTCGATCTCGATGTAGCGCCCGGGTGGGAGCCGCGCCACGTCGTCGAGCTCGAGGACCCGGTTGCGCGCGCTCACCGTCACCGTGCCGCCGTCGGGCATCGCCTCGCTGGCGTTCAGCATGAGGTTGCCCAGCACCTGGCTGATCTGGCCCTCGTCGACCTGGGCGAGCGCCAGGTCGGGCGCGATGTCGACGTCACAGCGGCTCTTGCCGCCGCGCAGCGCGAACTCGGCGGTGCTGCGCACGAGCGGGCCGAGCTGCGCCGGCTTGCGCAGGGGTGCGCCGCCGCGCGAGAAGGTCAGCAACTGCCCGGTGAGCCCGCTCGCTCGCTGGCTCGCCTGCTCGACATCGGCGAGGATGGCCTCGAGCACGCCGTCACCGCGGGCGCGCCGACGCGCCAGCGACACGTTCGCGAGCACCATCGTGAGCACGTTGTTGAAGTCGTGGGCGATGCCGCCGGCGAGCACGCCCAGCGACTGCAGCCGCTGGCTGGTGCGCAGCTCCAGCTCGACGCGCTTCTGCGCGGTCACGTCGAGGGCCAGACCGATCGCGCCGACGACCCGGTGGTTCTCGTCGACGAGCGGCTCGAGATGGGTGGACCAGACGCTGTCCGCCCATGGCAGCTCGTACGTGGACGAGTGGCCCTCGAGCGCGCGCCGGTGGCAGGCGATCGGGTGGAACTCGGGATCGCGGGTCCCGAAGTAGTCGAAGAGCGACGTGCCGATGACCTGGCCAGGGCTGATCCCCAGAGCCTTGAGCCCGGCGCCCGCCGAGGCCGTGAAGACGAGCTTGCGGTCGATGGTCCACATCAGCGCCGGCAGCTGCGCGACGATGTGCTCGATGAAGCCGGGCTGGCGCGAGGCCGGGCCGGTGGTGGCCTCGAAGGGCGCGAAGGCCAGGTAAACAGCCTGGTCCCGCCGGCGCTGGCGCCCGCTGAAGTAGCGATGGGAGCCGCTGGCGTGCCGCAGGCGCGCCTGGAACTGCGATGCGTCGCCGGCGGCCCCGACGTCGTCGGGGTGCACGAGCGTCCGCCATGAGCGGCCGATCAGGTCTGCGGGTAGGTGCCCGAGCACGCTCTCCCACGAGGCGCTCGCGTTCACCACCGTACCGTCCTCGCGGGCAAGCAGGAGGAGCTCGCCTGCTATGTCGAGAAACCCCTGCACCTCGATGGGACCCCCGTCGCGCCCACGTGGGCCCGCTGCTCGAGCCTACCGCATCTTCGTGGTTCTCGCGCGCCCGCGCCCGGCTCGCGGGATCGGCCGGGCTTCTGCTGGTTCTCGTCGCCCACCCGTGACACATCGCGGCGAAATCCTGCTATACAGCCGTACCGATGGACGACGCACTCACGGCCCAGTTCAAGGAAATCGCCGCCGAAGTTGACGGCCTGATGGATGAGGTCGAGCAGGCACTCGACGAGCACTCCGAGTTCAGCTTCGGCCTCGCCACCCGGGCTCGCGTCGAGAACGTCACCAGACGTTACCGCGAGCTCACGGCCCCCCTCGACGAGAAGGACAAGTTCGACGTCGAGCGGCGGATCGGCCGCAAGGTGGTCGACCTGCAGAAGCTGGCCACCAAGCTGCCCCAGCCCGCGCAGGGCAAGCCGGCCAACGCCAAGGTCTCGAACGAGTTCTTCGAGACCCGCGAGGGCAAGTCGTCGCGCAAGCCGATCGTGCCCGGCCTCGCCGTCGGGCAGGCCTCGCAGCGCGGCATCGAGCGGCCCAAGTACAAGGTCTCGGGCGACATCGACTCGTGGTGCGGACCCTGCGCCGACGTCAAGACGCACACCATCATCGCGATGGTCGGCGACGAGCCGGCGCAGGTCGTCTGTCAGGTCTGCAAGAGCCGCCACCGCTACCGCACCGAGTCGACGCGCAAGAAGGCCGCCGAGAACGGCAGCGCGACGTCATCGGCGAGCACGGGCACGGCCAAGTCGACCCCGGCGCCCGGCGACAAGAAGATGGAGGAGCGCAACGCCTTCATCACCGAGCTGCGCAACGCGCCGAGCGTGAAGACGTTCTCGCCCAAGGACCGCTACCGGGTCGGCGATATCATCGAGCACCCCGATCTGGGTCGCGGCAAGATCGAGAACACGCTGCCGCGCTCGCTGCTCGTGCGCTTCCCGACCGGCCTCCGGCCGGTGAAGCTGTCCTAGCGTTTCGCAGGTCCGGCTTCCTGGCCGCTGGCGGCATTCCCACACGGTGGCTGACCGCTCAGTCAGTTCGTGCTAAAACCCCGCTTGCCCGAGGAGAACGCCAGTGTCCGTTCGCATCGAGAAAGACACCTTCGGTCCCATCGAAGTCCCCTCCGACAAGCTGTGGGGAGCGCAGACGCAGCGCTCGCTGCAGAACTTCAAGATCGGCGGCGAGCGCATGCCGCTCGGGCTCATCCGCGCGCTCGCCCAGGTCAAGCGCGCCTCGGCGCAGGTGAACCTCGGCCTCGGCGTGCTGCCCGAGGACAAGGCCAAGGCGATCATCGCCGCCGCCGACGAGGTCATCGCCGGCAAGCACGACGCCGAGTTCCCCCTGGTCGTCTGGCAGACCGGCTCGGGCACGCAGACCAACATGAACATGAACGAGGTGCTGGCCAACCGCGCCTCCGAGCTCATGGGCGGCGAGCGCGGCGAGGGCCGCAAGGTCCACCCCAACGACGACGTCAACAAGGGCCAGTCGTCGAACGACGTGTTCCCGACCGCCATGAACGTGGCGGCGCTGCTGGCCATCGAGCAGGCGCTGCTGCCCGCACTCGGCACGCTGCGCGACACGCTGGCCGCCAAGTCACAGGCCTTTGCCGACGTGGTGAAGATCGGCCGAACCCACCTGCAGGGCGCCACGCCGCTGACGCTGGGGCAAGAGATCTCGGGCTGGGTGGCGCAGCTCGATCACGGCATCCGCCACCTGCGCACCACCCGGCCGCACCTGCGCGAGCTGGCGCTGGGCGGTACGGCGGTGGGCACCGGGCTGAACGCGCACCCCGAGTTCGGCGTGCGCGTCGCGGCCGAACTGGCGCGTGCGACGAGCATCGCGTTCGTCTCGGCACCGAACAAGTTCGAGGCGCTCGCCGCGCACGACGCCGTCGTGTTCGCACACGGCGCGTGCAAGACGCTTGCAGCCTCGCTGATGAAGATCGCGAACGACGTGCGCTGGCTCGCGTCCGGCCCGCGCTCGGGGCTGGGGGAGATCACGATCCCCGCGAACGAACCCGGCAGCTCCATCATGCCCGGCAAGGTGAAC
>JBKJOI010000330.1:0-6732 GCA_046595695.1 Haliangiales bacterium
ATCAGCCTGGCGGTGCCGTTCATCGGCCTGGACTCGCACATGCTGTTCGCGTTCACGCGCCCGGACAGCGCGGTGCCGCACTTCACCGTCGACGCGGTGTTCGCGGGCGGTTCGCACGCCTTCCACCTCGACCTCATCCCGCGCGTCGATCTGGGCGCCAACCTCGCCTACATCGACAGCGTGTTCGCGCCGCTCACCGAGGCGTGGGAGGGCGCGCGCGCGCTCGCCGGCACCGCGCCGGCAAAGCTGGGGCCGCGCCAGCTCGCGATCATGTCGCCCTGGCTGCTCGCGTTCCGCGCCGACGCCGACGCGTTCGCCCGGTTGAGCACCCCGGTCGAGGCCTACCTCGAGCACTGGGCGGCGCTGTGCGAGCGCGGCCTGCCGGCGGAGGTCGCGCGCGGGCTGCACGGCGCCGATGCCGCGACCCTGGCGGTGCGCAACCAGCGCAACAAGGACGCCATCTTCAGCCCCGAGGTCGACCCGGTGTGGGCGCAGGTGGATCGTCTGATCGGCCCGGTCGTCGGGGCGCGGCTGCGCGAGATCCTGCGCACGGGGCGTGCGTGAGCGGCCCGGCGCGGCTCGCGGCGACCTCGCTGCTCGAGCGCATGTCGGCCGCGGAGAGCGCGCGCGCCGCGCGCGCCGAGCCGCTCCTACCGATCCTGCGCGAGGCCGCGGCTGCCGCCGACGCGCGCGCCGAGTTCCCGCGCGCGCACCTGGCCCCGATGCGCGCCAGCGGGCTGCTCGGCCTGGTCGTCCCCGAGGCCTACGGTGGCCTGGGCGGCACGCTGCGCGATCTGGCAGGCACGACCTTCGCGCTCGGCTCGGCCTGCCCGTCGACGGCGCTGGCGTACTTCTTCCACTGCAGCTCGGCGTCGCGCGGGCTGCTCGCCCTCGAGGCCATCGACGCCGGGCTGTTCAAGGGCGCCGAGGTCGACGTCGTGCGCGGCTTCGCCGAGCGCCTCCTGCGCAAGATGGGGCAGGAGCAGCGCTGGCTGGCCAACTTCGCCAGCGAGTCGGTGAAGAGCGAATCGAGCGCGGTCACCATCGCCACCGAGGCCGTCCCGGTCCGCGGCGGCTTCCTGCTCTCCGGGGTCAAGTCGTTCGGCTGCGCCACCGGTGTCGCGGACGAGTACCTGGTGACCGCGAAGCTCGCCGGCAGCACCAACGCGGAGGGGCTGGCGCTGTTTTTCGTGCCGCGCGACGCGCCCGGTGTGGCCGAGCGGCACCACTGGGACGCGATCGGCATGCGCGCCACCGCGACGCACGGCATCACCCTCGACAAGGTGTTCGTTCCCGAGCTCGACGCGCTCGCGCTGCCCGGCGCCTTTCTGCGCATGATGCAGATGAGCCGTGGCAGCTTCGTCGGCAACCAGCTCGCCGCGACCGCGGTGTACGCGGGCGCCGGGCAGGCGCTGTTCGCCCACGTCGTCGACGAGCTGTCGGCCAAGAAGTTTGCCGACAGCGGGCGCGCGATCGGCCAGAGCCCGATGCACCAGGAGCTGATCGGGCGCATGAGCGCCGATCTCGAGACCGCGATGCTGTGGCTCAGGCGCCAGCTCGAGCTCGAGACCAGCGAGCCGCCGCTCCTGCCCAAGCCGGAGGTCGTGCGCCTGTGGCGGCTCTGCAAGGGCGAGGTCTGCGAGGCGCTCTTCCGCGTGGCCACGAACGCGCTCAAGGCCGTGGGCACGAGCGGCACCGGCAACACCGGGCTGGTCGCGCGCGCCTTTCGCGACCTCTCCATGGGCCTCGTGCAGGCGTTCCCGGCCGAGCGCGGACGGCTCGAGGCGGCGTCGATGCTGGTCTCGGCGCGCGAGCAGTCACTCTTCGGCGTCCAGCAGGAGTAGTCGACCCATGGAACAGGCATTCGCCACCGGCAGCGTCGCGCACACCCTCTGGCGCATGAGCGGGATCTGGCACGAGCAGATCGAGGTCTTCGAGCCCAGCGGCCGTCCGCTCGCCGACGACGCGCGCTCGGGTAGTCCGGGACCGGCGCCGTACGAGCGACTCGTCTACATCGACTTCGACGGCGAGCGCTACCGCCAGACCAACGTCATGCTGCGCGGCCGGCCGGCGGCCGCGCACGCCTTCTCGGGCGTGCTGCGCGATGGCGTGCTCGTCTTCGATCGCCTGGGTCCCGACGCGCCCGAGCACGTGGGCGTCTCGGGCGGCGAGGGCGTCCTGATCTACTGCGCACGCCGCGTCGACGAGGCCTGGCAGCGCTACAGCGAGCCCGACTTCATCCGCATGCACGGCGGCGGCCGACGCACCCGCACCACCGTGCTCTACCGCGACGGCGAGATCGTGCGCACGCTGGCCGCCGAGGGCACGCGGCTCGCGCCGATGTGCGACCGGCGCGTGCCGTACGACCCCCGCGGCGAGGCCGGCGCGGTGCACGAGCCACCCCGCTCGACCCAGGTGTTCGAGCGATGAGCGCGCGCGGCGCCAGCGCGCGCGACCACGAGCTGCGCGAGCACGTGGACGGCGCGTGGCGCGCTCCGGCGCTCCCGCTCCCCGACTGGATCTGCGATGCCTCCGACGGCACCCGGCTGGTCGCGCAGCGGGCCAGCGACGCCGGGAGCCTCGAGCGCGCGCTCGCGGCGGCGGCGCGTGCCCACGAGGACGGCGTCTGGTCCGAGGTGCCGGCGGCCGAGCGCGCGCAGGTGCTGCGCGAGATCGCCGGCCACCTGGAGGCCGAGGTCGCCGAGATCGCCGACCTGGACGCGCGCACGACCGGCGTGGTGTGCACGCAGACGCGCCTGCTCGCGCAGGTGGTGCCGCGCTGCTTCGCCACCGCCGCCGAGGTGCTGCTGCAGCGCGCCGGGCCGACGCTCCTGCCGGGCGCCCATGGCCCGGTCGAGGTGCACCGCCTGCCGCTCGGGCCCGCCGCGGTGATCGCGCCGTGGAACGCGCCCGCGGCGATCGCGGCGCACAAGCTCGCGAGCGCGCTCGCGGCCGGCTGCCCGGTGGTGCTCAAGCCGTCGGAGTGGGCGCCGCACTCGGCGCAGGCGATCGGTCGTGCGATCGTGGCCGCGGGCCTGCCGCGCGGGGTCTTCCAGCTGGTGCACGGCGGCGCCGGGGTCGGCGACGCGCTCGTGGCCGATCCGCGCGTGGCCGCGGTCTCGTTCACCGGCGGGCTCGCCGGCGGCCGCGCGGTGGCGGCGCGCTGCGCCCACGCGTTGCGGCCGGTGCAGCTCGAGCTCGGCGGCAACAACCCGCTGGTCGTACTCGCGAGCGCAGATCTGGACGCCGCCGCGAACGGCGTGGTCGCGGGGCTGACGACGCTGAACGGCCAGTGGTGCCGAGCGCTCGGCCGCGTGCTCGTCGACCGCCGCGTCTCGGCGGAGTTGCTCGAGCGTGTGCTCGAGCGGCTGGCGGCGCTCCGCGTGGGCCACGCGCTCGACGCGGCGAGTGAGCTGGGGCCGCAAGCGCACGCGCGCCAGCGCGAGGCGGTCCGGCGCGCGCTCGCGGAGCTGGCCGCGGCCGGCGCGACGCTGCTGGCACCTTCGCGGCTGCCCGCGGAGCTGGCCGGCTGGTTCGTCGCGCCGACGATCGCGATCGGCGCCGACGCCGCGCGCGCCCGCGACGAGATCTTCGGGCCGGTGGCCACGTGGCACACCTTCGAGCGCGCCGGCGAGGCGCTCGCGCTCGCGCGCGACACCGGCCACGGGCTCGCCGCGTACGTGTTCGGTGAGGAGGGCGAGGCGTTCGCGCTGGGGCGGAAGCTCCACGTGGGCTCGGTCAAGGTGAACGCGGTCACGGTGCTGGGGCTGCATCCGCTCGCGCCGCGCGCCGCCTGGGGCCTCTCCGGCCTGGGCGACGAGGGCGCCGTCGAGACCTTCGAGCTCTTCCGCGGCACGCGCGTCGTCGGCGCCGCGGCCGGCGCGCTCGCCGCCACGAGCGGCTCACGATGACGGCGCCACGCGTGCTCGTCGCCGGCGCGGGGCCGGTGGGTCTGGCGCTCGGCCTGGCGCTGGCGCGCGCCGGCGTCTCGGTGGACGTGTTCGAGGCGCAGCCGCGCCTGGGCGACGAGGCGCGCGCCAGCACCTGGCACCCACCGACGCTCGAGATGCTCGACGAGTGGGGCGTCGCCGGCGCGGTGCTGGCGCGCGGCACGGTCGTCGATCGGCTGCAGTTCTGGGAGCGCGAGACGCGCGCGCTGGTCGCCGAGTTCCCCTACCGGCTGCTCGCGGCCGACACCCGTTTTCCATTCCGCTTCCAGTGCCCACAGCACCAGGTGACACCCATCCTCCACGAAGCGCTGCTCGCCGCGGGCGGACGGGTACACTTCGGCCACCGGGTCGTCGCCCACGAGGATCGCGGCGCGCGCGTCGACGTCGAGATCGTGACCCCCGCTGGTGCGGTCCGGCGCGAGTCCGCGACGTTCCTCTGCGGCGCCGATGGCTCGCGCAGCGCCGTGCGCGAGCGCCTGGGCATCGGCCTGGACGGCCTGACCTACCCCGATCGCTTCCTGCTGGTCGGCAGCCGCTTCGACTTCTCGCGCGTCTTCGCCGGGCTCGGCCCGGTGGCGTACGTCTTCGATCCGCGCGAGTGGGTCATCGTGATGCAGCTGCCGGATCTGGTGCGCGTCGTGTTCCGCCTCGACCCCGGCGAGGACGCCGAGGTCGCGCGCGGCGACGCGTCGATCGCGGCGCGCCTGCGCGGGCTGCTCGGCGCCGAGCACCGAGCGCAGGTCGAGGTGCGATCGATCTACACCGTGCACCGCCGCCTGGCCGAGCGCTTCCGCGTGGGGCGCGTGCTCCTGCTCGGCGACGCGGCGCACGTGAACAACCCGGCCGGCGGTATGGGCATGAACAGCGGGATCCACGACGCGCACGCGCTGGCGGCGGCGCTCGGCGGCGTGCTCGCGGGCGGGCCCGAGGCGGCGCTCGACGCATGGGCCACGACCCGGCGCCAGGCCGCGCTCGAGTCGGTGCAGCTGCACTCCGACCAGAACTACCGCGAGCTCGCCGCACGCGAGCAGGCGGCGCGAGCGCAGCGCAACCGCGAGCTCGCCGCGACCGCCGCGGATCCGGCGCGGGCGCGCGCGTTCCTCCTGCGGACGTCCATGCTGGCGCCCGCCGCGGAGGCCACTTGATCCACGCCAGCCTCTGGATCGGCGGCGAGCAGCAGCGCGCGGCCTCGGGTGCGAGCTTCACCGTGACCTCGCCGTGGGACGACGCGATGCTCGGGCTGGCCGAGCGCGCCACCGCCACCGACGTGGACCGCGCGGTGGCCGCTGCCACCCGCGCGGCGCCCGCGTGGCGCGGGCTGCGCCCGGCCGAGCGCGAGCGGCTGCTGCTCGATGCCGCGGGCCTGGTCGAGCGGCTGGGGCCGAGCCGCCTGCTCGAGCTGCTCGTCGACGAGTCGGGCTCCACGATCACCAAGGCGCGCGGCGAGATCGTCTACGCCGCCGACCTGCTGCGCGCCGCGGCCGGCGAGGCGCGGCGGCTCTACGGCGATACGCTGCCCAACGACGCCGCCAATCGCCTGTCCTTCGTGCTGCGCGAGCCGCTCGGGGTGGTCGCGGTGATCGCGCCGTTCAACTCGCCGATCGCGCTGCTCACCAAGATGCTGGCGTTTCCGCTGGCCGCAGGCAACGCGATCGTCGTCAAGCCCTCGGAGCGGACCTCGCTGGTCGCCGCCGAGCTGGTGCGCCTGCTCCACGAGGCGGGCGCGCCGCCCGGGCTGATCAACCTGATCACCGGCTTCGCCGCCGAGTGCGGCGCGCCACTCGTGGCCCACCCGGGCGTGCACGGCATCGCCTTTACCGGCTCCACCGCGGCAGGACGCGCCATCGGCGCGGTGGCCGCCGGGCGCATGGCGCGGGTGCAGCTCGAGCTCGGCGGCAAGAACCCGGTGCTGGTGCTGCGCGACGCCGACCCGGCGCGCGCGGCCGGGATCATCTCCGCCGGCGCGTACGCGCACGCGGGCCAGATCTGCATGGCCGGCTCGCGCGTGATCGTGGAGCGCGCCCGCGCCGCCGAGCTGGTCGCCGAGCTCGCGACGCGCGCCAAGGAGCTGCACCTGGGCGATCGTCGCGACCCGCGCACCGCCTACGGACCGCTCATCGACGACGCCGCGGTGCGCAAGGTGTGCGCGCAGCTCGACGGCGCGCTCGCGGGCGGGGCCACGCTGGTCACCGGCGGCGAGCTGGTCGCGCCCCGTGTGCTCACGCCGGCGGTCGTCCTCGAGCCGGCCCGTGACGGAGCGCTGTGGCGCGAGGAGACCTTCGGTCCGGTGGTCAGCGTCGTCGCGGTCGACGGCCTGGACGAGGCCATCGCCGCTGCCAACGACAGCGACTACGGTCTGTCGGCGGCGGTGCTGTCGAGCGATCTGGGGCGCGCCTTCGAAGCCGCCCGGCGCCTGCGCGCGGGCGCCGTGCACATCGGCATGCACCCGTTCCAGACCAGCGCGCTCGCGCCCATCGGTGGTCTCGGCGCGTCGGGCATCGGACGCAGCGGTGGCAAGTACAGCACCGCGCATTTCACCGAGCTGAAGTGGATCAGCGTCGAGCTCGAGCGCGACGCGTACCCGAGGAGTCCCTGACATGCGTTCCCTGCGCTTCGTACCGTCCGCCCTCACCCTGGCCCTCTCGCTGTCCTTCGCTTCGGGCTGCCGCAGCAAGCCGCTCGAGCGGTCGCGCACCGGCTCGCTGTCAGCCCGGGTCGGGCACGAGCAGGGCCTGGCCGACCTGTCCGCGGCGTTCGCGAAGTCGGTCGGCGGCGACGCGAC
>JBKJOI010000466.1:0-4049 GCA_046595695.1 Haliangiales bacterium
CCCCGACGAGGACGCGCCGGTCACCGTGCTGCTCGATCCGCAGCGCATCGACGATCGCGCGGTGCTGGGCGTGCTCGCGCTCGGCTTCCGGGTCGAGCTCGAGCTCTACGACGCCGAGCACTTGCCGGTCGTGCAGCGCACCATCGGCGCGCCGCTCGAGGACAACGTGCGTGCGGTGATCTCGGCCGCCGAGGCGCACCTGCAGGGGCTGCCGCTCGCCCAGCGCAGCTTCGCGAGCGCGTGCGCCGAGCTGCGCGGCCCCGGCTTCGATCGCCACGGCAGGCGCGCCCACAGCCTGGAGGAGGACTCCTTCTCGCAGCTGCCCAGCGCGGCCACGACCCAGATGGCGCTCACGGTGGTCGGCTTCTGGAGCGAGGCCGAGAACCAGGAGTACCTGCTGCTCGAGCGCGCCTTCCCGTCGCCCTGGTGGCGGCGCATCCGCAGCCGCGTGGTCCAGCGCGCTGCCGAGCTCGGGCTGGCGATGCCGAGCTCGCTCGCACAGGTGGCCATCTCGGAGGGCCTGGCGCGCTCGCGCAAGGATCTCGCCGGCAAGCTCGCGCGCGCGTTCGCCGACACCTGCGCACACGAGCACGACCTCGACGCCACCCAGCGCCAGGACAACTGGCGCGCCATCGTGGCCGAGTGCGAGGCGCTCGGGGTCTCGCTCGAGGGAGCGGCCGCCGACCTGGCGGCGCAGGCGGTCGGCGCGCCGCCCGCGCCGGCGCGCAAGGAGCTGAACACCGCCGCCCGCAACCGCGAGGTCGCGGTCGCCCGCCGCGCCATGTCGTCGCCGGTGATCGCGGGCGAGATCGGCGGCCGCGCGCCGGCCAAACGTGATCTCGGCAAGGCGAGCCTGATCGAGCTCGTCGACCTGCTCGAGGACAAGGACGTCAGGCGCGACGCCGCCATCGAGCTGTCGCGGCGCGCCGACGCGCAGGCGGTCGGACCGGTGTTCGGCGCGGTGCGTCGCATGACTCGCGGCGAGGCCGTGCGCGTGCTCCCGCACGTGGTCGCTTTCGGGGAGCGCGCGGTCCCCCATCTGCTCGACGGGCTGCGCAGCCGCAAGGGCTTCCTGCGCCACGGCTGCGCCCTGGCGCTCGGCGTGGTCAAGAGCGGCGAGGGCATCGAGCCGCTCTGCGACCTGCTGCTCAGCGAGCCCACCGAGGTCTGGCGCGAGGTCGCGCGCGCCGTCGGTGAGCTGGGCTCGGGCGCGGTCATGTCGCTGGCCGCCCGGCTGCGCGCCGCACCCGCCGATCGCCGCGAGCGCATCTCCTGGGCCCTGGCGCACGTGGTCGCCCGCGGCGGCCGCGGCCCGGTCGAGACCCTGGCCGGCGGGCGCGACCCGCTGGCGACGGGCGCGGCCCAGCGCGCCCTCGAGATGGCCGACGTCGCCCGCGACAACGACGCCGAGGTCCGGGGCGCCGCTCCCGCCCGCGACCAGACGGTCAACCGGGCGTTCTCGCGGCGCTTCTTCGAGGCCATGGCGCAGAACGGCACCGGCCTGGCCGGCGAGGTCGAGCTCTCCGCCGACGACGCGGCGATCATCGAGACCGGCAGCGAAGAAGAAGACGAAGAGCTCCTCGACGAAGAGGATCTCATTCCCGGATAGTTCTGCTAGGCTTCTTGACCGCGCAATGCGAATCGGAATCTTCTCGGACATTCACGCCAACATCGAGGCGCTCACCGCCGTCCTCGACGGGTACAAGTCCGAGCGCATCGACAAGTACATCTGTCTGGGCGACACGGTCGGCTACGGTGCCTCGCCCAACGAGTGCTGCGATCTCGTGCGCAAGCACGCGGCGTTCACGATCCTGGGCAACCACGACGCCGCGGTCGCCGGACGCATGGACTACTCGTACTACTACGACGCGGCGCGCCAGGCGCTCGACCTGCACGCGGGCGTACTGACCAAGGAGAACATGGAGTGGCTGCGCGCGCTGCCGTACCAGCGCCGCGATGGCATCCTGTACTTCTGCCACGGCTCGCCGCTGAACCTCGAGGAGTTCGAGTACATCTTCGCGCCCGAGCAGGCGGCCCGTTGCCAGACGATCTGGGACGAGCTCGGCGAGGTCACGTTCATCGGGCACTCGCACCTGTGCAAGTCCTTCGCGTTGACGAAGGAAGAGGTCTTCGAGGTCGTCGCGCCCAAGTTCGTCATTCGTCCGGGGCACAAGTACATCGTGAGCGTCGGCTCGGTGGGCCAGCCGCGGGACTACGACAATCGCGCGAGCTACACGGTGTACGACACGGAAGAGAAGACGTTCGAGTTCAAGCGCGTGGCGTACGACATCGAGAGCGCCGCGAACAAGATCTACGACGCGGAGCTCGAGCGGAATTTCGGGAATCGGCTGTTCCTCGGCGTGTAGCGTAGCGGCGGGTAGCGGAGAGGACGGCGACGGCAGCGCGTGCGGCGGCGGCGGAGGCAGCACGCGTGCGGCGGTAGGTGCCGCGTGCGGCGCTTCGCTTCGCTTCGCTTCGCTTCGCTTCGCCTCGGTGCGGGCGGGTGGAGGGCGCGCGCGCCTTGGCTTCGGTGCGCGCAACCAGCGCAAGCACGCCGCGGAGCGCAGCGCGAGGGTGCCGGAAGGCCTCGATGCCTTTTCGTCGGGGGCGTGGTTCGATGGCTGGCACACGCCGCAGCGGGGCGCGGAGCGGATACAAGCCAAGCAAGCGGCGCCGGTGGTGGCGCCGCGGTGCTGGCTGCTCGTGGAAGGCTGGAAGAAGGCCGGGCCGATCTCGGCGCGCTGGGGGCCGGGCGCCTGACTCAGCGCGCGGCGAGGGCGCCGGCGCGGAGCAAGAGGGGCGTGCGCAGGTAGCGGTACAGGGTCGGAGCGTCGATGTAGCGGTTGCGGCGCATGGATCGGAGCACGGCGTCGACGCGGGCGCGGGTCTCGGGGTCGAGGGTGCCCAGGGCGCGGATGCGGCGAGTGGAGGACAGCGGCGCGGGGGTGAGGGCGGCAAGGAAGGCGGCCTCGGGGACGTCGAGCTTGCGCGCGGGCTTGCCGAACCAGTGCTGGGAGGCCGCCTCGAGGCCGTAAATGCCCTCGCCGAGCTCGATCACGTTGAGGTAGACCTCGAGGATGCGGCGCTTGGGTAGGCGCGATTCGAGGCGCCAGGTGAGCACGGCCTCGAGCAGCTTGCGGGAGAGCGTGCGCTCGCGGGTGAGGAACAGGTTCTTCACCAGCTGCTGCGAGATGGTCGAGCCGCCCCGCTCGACACGGCCGGCGAGCATGTCGACCTCGAAGGAGCGACGCAGCTGCTCGAGATCGAAGCCGTGGTGCAGGAAGAAGCGCGCGTCCTCGCCGGCGACGAAGGCCTGCACGACGTGTGCGGGCAGGTGGTCGATCGACGCATAGAGCGGATCGCTCGCGGCGAGGGTTCGCACGCCGGCGGTGCCGGGGAGCTTGTGCTCGTAGGCGCCGGCCAGCTGGCCGACCGCGGCGGCGGGGGCATCCTCGATCACGCGGCAGCGGTTCTCTAGCTTCACCTCGAAGAGGGCCGGGGCCGCGCCGCTGCGATCGAAGGCGAGCTCGACGGTGCCGCCGAGCCGGCCCTCGACGACCAGGCCATCGAGCGGCTCGCGCAGGGGCACCGGTACAGCGGCGAGGGCGTCGGCGCAGGCGACCTCGGGGAGCTCGAGGAAGAG
The DNA here is from genome assembly GCA_046595695.1 of Haliangiales bacterium. Lineage (GTDB taxonomy): Bacteria > Myxococcota_A > Polyangia > Haliangiales > SHYZ01 > JBKJOI01. The sequence continues at coordinate 3,644 of JBKJOI010000466.1, forward strand.
GCGGCCGGAGCGCCAGGCGCCGGTGGCGGCGAGGGCGAGCTCGAGCTCGCCGTGGACGGTGAGGCCGCCGCTCTGGGCGTGGAAGCTGGCGCGGCCCTCGCGCGCGTCGCGCTCCCACGTCGCCTCGCCGGCGAGCTGTCCGGCGAGCGGCACGGCGTGCGCGGCGAGCACCGCGTGGCGCGCGGCCAGGCCACGCACGTCGAGCTTGCCCGACACGTGGATGGCGCGCGCGCCCAGGGTCGCCGAGAGCTTGCCGCCCGCGACCGCGTGCTCGAAGTCGAGGCCGGCCGGCAGCGCGGCGCCCTTCGGGAGAGGCCCGAAGTCGAAGCCGGCCACGTCGATGGCGTTACCGAGGCCGTGCTCGCTGAGCTGGCGCGGATGGCCCTCCATGCGGCGGCACGAGAAG
>JBKJOI010000675.1:0-3394 GCA_046595695.1 Haliangiales bacterium
GCCTTCCTCGCCGAGCGGCACCGGCGCGGCGTCGCCCACGGCCACCCGCCAGAGCCGCGCCGCGCCATTCGCAGCCGCACCCTCGACGATCAGCTGCCGCTCGTCGAGCCAGCGCGCCGATGTGATGCTCGCAATGGGCCCGAGCGTGACCGTCGCCAGATCCGCGTTGCGCGTAGAGTAGACGACCAGCTGCATGGTGTTACCGGGCAGCACCGCGGCGACGCGCCCGCCCTCGGGCGAGAGCGCCAGCGGGAACCCCGAGCCCACGCGCAGCGGCGGGCCGCCGTCGACCGGCCGCAGGTACGCGCCGTTCGCGGCCTCGACGTCACCGAGCTCGCCGATGAGCAAGGTGCGCCCGTCCGCGGACAGGTCCGTGACCAGGGAGAGCTCCGACAGCGAGCGATCCGGATCGCCGGCCACGCCCGCGCCGGGCCGGCCCACGATGGTGCGCAGGCGCCAGACGTCGTGCGAGACGGCGACACGGCGGTCGGCGCTCACGTCGTGCAGGCGCAGGCGGCCGGTCGTCTGCGCCACGAGCGTCTCGCGGCCGGCGAGCGTGACCGTGTGGACCGCGTTGCTCGCGCCCACCCGCGCGCCGGTCAACCAGAGCTTGTCGCCGCTCGGGTCCCAGGCCAGCCCCATGAGGCTCGACCAGCCGGACGACACGGTGCGCGCGCGCCCGCTCGCGCGCTCGACCACGATCAGGTCGCCGCGGTCGTCGTCCATCGAGGGATGCTGCAGGCACGCGACGCGCGCGCCATCGGGCGAGACGCGTGGGTGGGTGAGCCAGCCGGGAACCTCGAGCAGCACGTGACCGGCGGGGAGCTCGAGGCGGTGGCCCAGGCCGCCGCGGCGCACGAGCGCGAGCTCGGCGCCGTCGGGTGTGAAGTCGGCCTCCTGCGCGTCGCTGACCAGCGGGCGCGGCACGCCGCCGTCGAGCGGCACGGTCGCGAGCTGCCCGGCGGAGGCTTGGCCGCCGACCTGGCGGCGCCCGAGGCACAGCGCAACCTCGCCGCGCGCCGACACCGCGAGCACATCGGCGTCGCGCACGTCGAGCGGGCGCGCCACGCCGCCACCCAGGCGCAGCGCGTACGCGGCGAGCGGGCCGCCCTCCCACGCGGCGCCGTAGAGCACCGTGGCGCCGTCGCGGGTGAAGCGCGCGTGCACGATGCGACCCTGGCGGTAGGTGAGCTGGGTGAAGCGAGGTTGCGCGGGGGGCACCGCGGCGCCGCGGCGTGCCGCGCCCCGGCCGAGCAGGAAGCCGGTCGTGCCGGCGAGCGCCGCGGCCGCGGCGCCGCCGACGAGGAGCGTCCGGCGCGAGAGGCCGCGCGGCGTCGGCGCGATCGCGGCGGGCGGCGCGGGCGGCGCGGGCGTGACTCCTGCCGCGCTCGCGAAGGGTGCGCGCAGAGCTTCCAGCACCCAGGCCAGATCGTGCGCCGACTGGAAGCGCCGCCGCGGATCCTTCTCCAGACAGCGCGTGATCACGCCGCCCGCGGGCCCGAGCGCCGCCGCATCGGCCAGCGGGGCGTCGCGCAGGAGCGCCGACAGTCGCTCGGCGTGGCTCGCGCCGTCGAACGCGCGCCGACCAGTGCTCAGCTCGTAGAGGATCGCGCCGACCGCGAAGAGATCGCTGCGCGCATCCGCGGGCTCGCCACGCGCCTGCTCGGGGGCCATGTAGCCGATGGTGCCCTGCACGGTGCCCGGGGCGGTCGCGTCCACCTCGCCGCCGTCACCGCCCAGCTTGGCCAGGCCGAAGTCGAGGATCTTGAGCGTGCCGTCCGCGCTGACCAGCAGGTTCTCCGGCTTGAGATCGCGGTGAATCACGCCCTGCGCGTGCGCCGCGGCGAGCCCGCGTGCCAGCTCGAGGCCGAGCTCGAGCACACGCACCCGCGCCAGCGGGCCGCGCTCGAGCAGATCACGCAGCGTCTCGCCCTCGACCAACTCCTGCACCACGAAGGTCACGCCGCCCTCGCTGCCGACGTCGTGGATGGTGACCACGTTGGGGTGCGTGATCGCCGCGGCGGCGCGCGCCTCGGCGGCCAACCGGCGCGCGAGCTCGGCCGAGCCAGTGGCGTGTGCGGGCAGCACCTTGACGGCGACGTTGCGTCCCAGGCGCGCGTCCCAGGCGCGGTACACCACGCCCATGCCGCCCGCGCCGATCTGTGCCTCGAGGCGGTAGGGCCCGAGCGAGCGCCCGACGAGCGCGCCCCAGCGTGCCGCCGCCGGCTCGCCGTGGCGCGGCTCGGTCGCGAGCAGCGCCGCGAGCAGCGCACTGCACGAGGCGCAGTCGGCCAGGTGCGCCTCGAGCTCGGGCGCGTCGCCCAGCGGGCGCCCACGCGTCAGCTCCAGCAGATCGTCCTCGGCGAGGCAGGCGCTCATGTCCGGACTCCGATGCTACGGGATCGCGCGCGGGCGCGCGGGCGGATCAGTGGGCCAGGATCCACGCGACCAGCGGCTGCCACGCCAGCACCGGCGCGTCAGTGGCGTAGAGCAGATCGGCGTGGCCGAAGTCCTCGGCCTCGCGCTCGGGCCCGAAGCGGCGAACGACGTGCGTCGTGACGTCGGTCGAGCCCACGCGCGTCGTGGCGTACAGGCCGTGGTCGCCGTAGCCGCCGGCCGCGCCCAGGTAGAAGAGCGGCACGCGGATGCGCGCAAGCGGCGCGTCGATGGGTAGGGGCGCCGGGCCACACAGGAGTGCGTCGGTCTCGGCGACCTCGCGCAGCGACTGGTGCGGCGCTGCGCCCGCGAACCAGGTCGCGATGACCTCCTCGGGCGACTCGCGCAGCCCGGTGACGGCCTCGCCATCGAGCACCGGCGCCGCCAGGTGGTAGAGCGGCGTCGCCGGGAAGACGAGGTGCGTCTGTCCGACCATGAGGTTCAGCGCGGCGCGGTTGCTGAGGCCGCCGAAATCGGGGAACGGCGAGGGATCGTCGGGCGCGGCCAGCGCCAGCGTGCCCAGCGTCACGAAGAACCCGTTCGGCGAGTCGACCACACCGGCTTCGAGATCCAGGCGCGCGTAGGTGCTCGAGAGGCACGCGGTCTGGCGCAGCGCATCGTCCTCGGGCGCGATCTCGCCGTAGATGTCGAGGGGCACCAGGCCCTTCACCTGCCGCTGCCACGCCGGTCGTGCGGCCTCGAGGGACGCGTACGCGTACGCGAGCAGGCCGCCGCGCGAGAAACCGACCAGGTGCAGGCGCTCGCCGCCCGCGCCGGTGGCCACGCGCAGCGCCCGCGCGAATGTGAGCGCGCGGCCGATGTCGTCCAGCTCGGCGGCGACGCCCATGTCGGCGAAATCGGAGACGTCGGCGTCCTCGGCGGGCGCCTGCGTCCAGCGGCGATCGAAGCCCCAGACGTCTCCGATTTCGCCGACATGGGCGTCGCCGCCGAGCTGGAC
>JBKJOI010000685.1:0-15291 GCA_046595695.1 Haliangiales bacterium
CTCGACGTCGCCGCTGGCGAGCAGGAGCTCGGCGTGCGCGACGCGCGCCTCGGGCGCGACGCGGTCGAGCTTTTCGCCCAGCTCGCGCTCGAGCGCCTCGTAGGCCTCGAGCCCGTCGGCGATACGACCGGCGCGCGACAGCAGCCGGGCGCGCAGCAGGTCGAGCGGCCGCGACGACACGCCCGCCGCGGCGAGCTGCGAGATGGCGGCGAGCGCCTCACCGCCGCCACCACGACGCGCCAGCAGCGCCTCGGCGCCGCACAGCCGCTCGGCCGCGCGCTCTCCCTTGCCAGCGGCGGCCAGGTGACGCACGGCCTCGCGCAGACGATCGAGCGGCTCGGCCACGCCCAGCGCGGCGCCGTCGACCTGCTCCCACTGCGTCGCGGCGGCGTCCTCGTCGTCGAGGAGCGCGGCGGCGCCGAGCTCGAAGGCGCGCCGCTCGCTGGCGGTGAGCGCGGCCAGTGCGCTCGCGCGCACCACGTCGTGGACCTCGAGCCGGCCGTCGGCGACCGGGCTGAGGAGCTGCTTGCGCACCAGCTCGCGGATGCCCGACTCCAGCGTGGGGCCGGCGACCAGCGAGCCGAGCGCCGCGGGCGTCGCGGCCACGCGCAGCACCGAGGCCGCGCACAGGAGCTTCTTCTCGTCGGCGGGCAGCGCGGCGATGTCCCAGGCCTTCTTGTCGTGGGCGCGCGCGAACTCGCGGCGCAGCGCGAGCGGCACCCCGCGGGTGCGCTCGAGCGCGCTGTCGCAGGCGCCGCGCGGCGTCGGGCCCCAGGTCTCCTCGAGGCGCGTCCACAGGGCGCGCGCGTCGTCGGCGACCAGGCCGTCGATGTGCAGCTCGGTGCGGCCGGCGTCCTCGCGCGGCAGCGGCAGCACGTCGCGCGAGAGCGCGATCACACGCCCGGTCGCGCCGGCGCGGATGAGCCGGCCGAGCAGCCGGGCGGCCGCGTCGGGCGACAGGCGGTGCAGCTCGTCGATGACCAGCAGGCGCGGCGTGGTCGCCAGCGCGCGCGTCAGGCTGCCGGGCACCACGTCGAGCAGACGCTCGGCGCGTGCGACGACCGCCTCGGCGAGATCGCCCTCCTCGCAGACCACGTACGCGGCACGCCGCGGCGCGCCCGCCCGGCGCTGGCGCGAGAGCAGCTCGCGGGCCAGGGCGGTCTTGCCCGAGCCCGCCGCTCCCGTCACCACGACGAGGTGAGCGGAGTCCAGGGACGAGTCGAGCGACCTCAGCTCGGCATCTCGGCCGAAGAAGGGAAGCGGCTCGGGGATGCCCAGGCGCTCGAGGGTTTCGGGAGCGACCGAACGAGGAGGTGAGGTACGGCGACGGCGCATGACCGGTTCTTACAGCAAGGGCCGCGCCAGCCAGATCCCGTGTACCACCCGGAAATAATCCCGGTAAGAACTGCCAGTTCCTGTGAGTGCCGAGGTGGAATTTCGCGCTCTTACTGTGATCGACCCGTCAGCCCCTGACAGGGGCTGCTACCTGGACGCATCGATGTCACCAGTTAGCAGCCGGCGCAATCTGCCCCACTGAATTTTCTGCCGCACCGCGTCAGTCGGCGAAGCTGCAGCGCGTCAAGAGCGCTGCGTTAACGGCAGGTTACGCGCGAAGCGGTGCGTCGCATCGAGTGGCTCGGGGCGCTTTCGCGCGCACGGATCTGGCCGAAATACACGTGCGTCACGCTACCGCACGAGCGCCCGCAGCTTGTCGAGCGTGCCGATCATGGGGCTCGCCTCGTTGGATCGCTGCTTGAGGAAGCCTTCGATGGCGTCCATGCGCGCGATCGCCTCGTCGACCCGCCGGTCACTCCCGGCCTTGTACGCGCCCAGCAGGATGAGATCGCGCTGCCGCTCGTAGGTGGCGAGCAGCTCGCGCACGCGCCCTGCGGCGGCGCGGTGCTCGTCGCTGGTGACCGCCGGCATGACGCGCGACAGGCTGGCGAGCACGTCGATGGCGGGCCAGCGGTTGCGCTCGCCCAGCGCCCGGTCGAGCACGATGTGACCGTCGAGGATGCCGCGCACCTCGTCGGCGATGGGCTCCTCCATGTCGCCGCCCGCCACCAGCACGGTGTACACGGCGGTGATGGAGCCCTGCGCGGCGGTGCCGGCGCGCTCGAGCAGGCGGGGCAGCGCCGCGAACACGCTGGGCGGGTAGCCCTGGCGCGCGGGCGGCTCGCCGGCGGCGAGGCCGACCTCGCGCTGCGCGCGCGCGAAGCGGGTGAGCGAGTCCATGAGCAGGAGCACGCGCGCACCGCGCCGGTCGCGGAACCACTCGGCGATCGCGGTCGCGACGTAGGTCGACTTCAGCCGCACCAGGGACGGCGCGTCGCTGGTCGCGCACACGACCACCGAGCGCGCCAGCCCCGCGGGGCCGAGTGCCTCCTCGATGAAGTCGCGCACCTCGCGGCCGCGCTCACCGACCAGGCAGATGACGTTGACGTCGGCCGCCGACGAGCGCGCCAGCTGCCCGAGCAGCGTCGACTTGCCGACGCCCGAGCCGGCGAACAGGCCGATGCGCTGGCCCTCGCCGAAGGTGCACAGCGCGTCGATGGCGCGCACGCCGGTGACGAGCGGCCGGGTGATACGCGCACGCGCGAGCGGGTCGGGCGCGGCGCGGTCGACGTCCCAGGCCTCGAGCGTCTGCGGGTCGGGCGCGGGTCGCCCGTCGGCGAAGCCGCCGAGGCCATCGAGGACGCGCCCGAGCAGCGGCTCGCCGCAGCGTATGGCGAAGGCGCGGCCGGTCGCCGTCACCGGCGACGAGGGGCCCACACCGCGCGGCTCGCCGAGCGGCATCAGCACGGCCTCCTCGCCGCGGAAGCCGACGACCTCGGCGGCCAGCGTGGGCAGCCCGGCGCCGCGGTCGATCTCGACCAGCTCACCGTGGCGGATGCCGGGCACCAGCGCCTTGATGACCAGGCCGGTGATCTCGGTGACCCGGCCGAGCACATTGACGGTGGGCGCGCGCTCGATCGCGGCCAGCGCGTCGTCGACTTTCAGGCTCACCGCGGGCCGCCGGTCGCGGGCTCGTGGCCGTCGCCGAGCAGGGCGCGCTCGATCGCGGCGAGCTGCACGTCGAGGCGGGCATCGATGGTGCCGACCTCGGTGTCGATCAGGCAGCCGCCCCGGCCGACCATCGGGTCGGGGCGCACGCTCAACTCGGCACGCTCGGTGAGCGCGGCGCCCAGGCGGGCGCGCGCCGCGGCCACGGCGGGCACGTCGTCGGGGTGCACGCGGATGGCGAGCTCGCGCCGCTGCGCCGCGGCGGCCAGCGCGGCGCGCACCACGTCGACGACGGCGTCGGCCGACAGCGCGAGCTCGCGCGCGAGGATCTTCTCGGCGATGCGCACCGCGAGCCGGCGCAGCTCGGCGTCGGCGCCGGCGGCGCGCGCGCCCTCGGCGGCACGCGCGCGCGCGAGCAGCGCGGTGACCTCGGCGAGGCCTTCCTGCCGCCCGGCCTCGTGGCCCGCGCGGCGCGCGGCCTCGCGGACCGCCTCGGCGCCGGCGACGATCTCGACGGCGCGTGCGCGTGCGTCGAAGATCTCGGCGGGGACGACCCGCTCGCCGCCGGCCTTGATCACGCGTGTCACCGCTCGACTCCGGGCTCGGCGCAGAGTACGTAGACGACGCTCATGCCACCTTCCCCGAGCTTGCTCACGGCCCGGTAGCTGCCCAGCGTCTCCCCGATCACCGCGGCAGAATAACAAGCTTTCTTGCGACGTTGCAGCTCCGCATCGAGAATGCAGCTTTGACCGAGTCCTCCCGCGAACAGATGCGCCGCCTGGGCGCCGCCGCGCTGCTCATGACCGCGGCGGTCGCGCTGTCGCGCGTGATCGGCTACCTGCGCGAGGCCTACGTCGCCGCCGAGTTCGGCGCCGGCGAGGCCACCGACGCCTTCTTCGCCGCCTTCACGATCCCCGACTGGCTGAACTACCTGGTCGCGGGCGGCACGCTGTCGATCTCGCTCCTGCCCATCTACGCGCGCTACCTGGCCGCCGGCGACGAGCGCGAGGCCAACCGCGCGCTCTCGGTCGTGACCACGGTGGTGCTGGCGATCGTGCTCGTCGGCGTGATCGGCCTGGAGATCTTCGCCGAGCCGCTCACGCGCGCGTTCTTCCACCGCATGAGCCCGGCGGCGCTCGCCGACTGCGTGCGCTACACGCGCATCCTGCTGCCCGCGCAGCTCTTCTTCGTCGCCGGCGGCCTGGTCTCGGCGACGCTGTTCGCGCGCGGCCACTTCCGCGCCGCGGCGTTCGCGCCGCTGCTCTACAACGTAGGCATCATCGCCGGCGGCGTGCTGCTCGGCGACCGCCTGGGCGCGGCGTCCTTGGCCTGGGGTGCGCTGGTGGGCGCGTTCGTCGGCCCGTTCCTGGTGCCCGCGATCGCGGCGTGGCGCGCGGGCGCGCGCATCCGGCCGACCCTGGCGCTCGGGCATCCCTCGCTGATCGAGTGGCTCAAGCTGAGCCTGCCGCTCATGATCGGCGTGTCACTGGTCGCCTCCGACGACTGGATCCTGCGCTACTACGCCGGCGGCGACGAGGGCGCCATCTCGCACCTCAACTACGCCAAGCGGCTGGTCGCGGTGCCCATCGCGATCGCCGGCCAGGCGGTCGGCCAGGCGTCGATGCCGTTCTTCGCGCGCCTGTTCGCCGAGGGCCGGCGCGTCGAACTGGCCGAGACGGTCGCGCGCACCCTGCGCGGCGCGGGCGTGCTCGCGATCGTGCTCGCGGGCGGCATGGTCGCGCTCGCCGAGCCGCTGGTCGCGCTGCTGTTCCAGCGCGGCGCGTTCGCGGCCCACGACGTGCTGCCGACGACCGCGTACCTGATCATCTTTGCCGCGGCGGTGCCGCTGTGGGCGCTGCAGGCGCTGGTGTCGCGCGCGTTCTACGCCGCGCGCAACACCTGGACGCCCATGCTCGCGGGCACGGTGGTCACGCTGGTGGCGCTGCCCGGCTACGCCTGGGCGTACGGCCGGGGCGGCGCGACCGGCCTCGCGTTCGCGTCGAGTGCGGGCATCCTGCTGCACACGCTCGCGGTCTCGGCGCTCCTGCCGCGCATCCTGCCCGAGGTGCGCGCGCACGCCGCGCCGCTCGCCGCGGGGCTCTTGCGGGCGGCGCTCCTGGCCGGGCTGGCGGGCGGCGCCGCCTGGACGGCGGCCCAGGGCGTCACGAACCTGCTGGGCGCGGGCAGCGCGCTGCGCTTCGCCCAGGTGGTCGCCGGCGGCGCCGTCTACGCCATCGTGCTGCTCGGCTTCGCCGGGCCGATGCGCGTGCGCGAGCCGCTAGAGCTGGTGCAGAAGCTCGTCCAGCGCGTGCGCCGGCGCCGCGTCGGCTGAGCCCGCACCGCGCGTAGCCTCGTCGAGCAGCGCGAGCCCGACCGGGCGCGGCAAGCGCTGCGCGAGCTGGCGCGACAGGTAGCCACGCGCGGCGAGCGCGGCGCCGAGGTGGCGCGCGCCGGCGCGCACGAGCAGCAGCGGCGCGCTGCCCGCGACCAGATCCTGCAGCTCGCGCACCGCGGCCGAGACCTCCGCGCGCGGCGCGGCCGCCTGCACCTCGCGCAGCAGCGCCTCGGCGTGCTCGCGGCCCAGGCGCCCCGCGAGCTGCACCTGCAGGGCGGGCGGGACGGCCTGCAGCGCGAGCGCCAGGCGGCGGCGGCCGAGCACCTCGAGCCGCGCCTGCAGGTCCGCGCCGCTCGGCATCGAATCGGGCATGTCGACGAGCACGCCGAGCACGCGCCGGCGCAGCCACGCCAGCGTCGACGCGTCCGCGCCGCCCACGCCGCCCGCGCCCGCGCCCGCGCCGCCCGCGCCCGCCACGGCCGCGCGCACCAGGTCGCTCTCGCCCACGAGCCCGGCCTCGATCCAGCTCTCGTGCACCAGCGCCAGGTTCGCCGGCGCGCTCGCCGCCAGCCTGACCGCCTCGCGCGCGAGCACCGCGGCGCGCTGCTCGCGGGTCAGCTCGAGCAGCGCGCGCGCCGCCGCGACGCCACTTGCGCCCTCCGCGCCGGCGATCCGGCCCAGCACCGCGAGCGCGTCCCCGTCGCGCCCCGCCGCCAGCAGCACCGCGACGGCCGCCGCGGGGACGGGATCAGAAGGCTTCCACATCGGATCTGCAGCGAGGGTCAGGAGCCGCCGGGCGGAATCGTGGCCATGCGACGCCGCTTGAGCGGCGCGAGCTTGAAGCGGATGACCTTGCCACCCAGGTTCTTGGGCAGCTCGTCGACGAAGTCGATCCAGCGTGGGTACTTGTAGGGCGCGAGCTCGTTCTTGACCCACTCGATGAGCGAGCGCTCGAGCTCGGCGCCCGGGGTCTGGCCGACGTTGGGCACCACGAAGGCGAGCGGCTTGGTCAGGCCGTTCTCGTCGTCGACGCCGATGACCGCGCACTCCCAGACCGCCTCGTGGCGCAGCAGCGCGTGCTCGACCTCGCCGGGCGAGACCCACTTGCCGCCGACCTTGAACAGGCCGTCGGAGCGCCCGCAGTGGAAGTAGCTGCCGGCCTCGTCGACCATGAAGCGGTCGTTCGTGTGCAGCCAGTCGCCGCGGAAGGTCGCGCGGGTGTCCTCGCGCCGGTTCCAGTAGCCGATACCCACGGACGGCGCGCGGACCTCGAGCGTGCCGATCTCGAGCGTCCCGACCGGCTGACCGTCGTCGTCGACGACGCGCACGTCGCAGCCGGGCACCGGCACGCCCGCCGCGCCCGGCCGCACCTGCCCGGGCGCCGTCGCGATCACGAAGTGGAACGCCTCGGTGAGCCCGAAGCCGGGCAGCACCTCGGCGCCGAGGCGCGCCTGGATGCGCGCGGCGAGCACCGCGGGCAGCATCTCGGCGCCCGAGACGCACACGCGCAGACCGGCCAGCGGCGCGCCGCCCTCGTGGTCGGTCACCAGCTGCGAGTACAGGGACGGCGTCGCGAACATGACGGTCGGCTGGTGCTGCTTCACCAGCGCGAGCACCTCCTTCGACTTTGGCTGCGTCGGCAGGAGGATCGACGACGCCCCGGCGGCGAGCGGGAACACCAGCCCGGCGCCCAGGCCGTACGCGGTCGACAGCTTGGTCGCCGAGAACACGCGGTCGTCCTTGCGCAGGCCCAGCACGCCCTGCGCGTACGCCTTGAACGCGGCGAGCGGCCCGCGCTGCGTATGCACGACCCCGCGCGGCTCGCGATCGTCGGCGCCCGCCGAGTAGAGGATGAGCGCCGGGTCGTCGGCGCTGGTCTCGGCGACCGGCGCGCGCGGCGCCGCGGTGACCAGCTGCTCGAAATCGCGCTCCGAGCCGCGCGCGCCGCCGACCGCGACGACCTCGAGCAGCGACGGCACCTCGCGGCGGATCTCGTCGAGCACCGGCTCGAGGCTCACGTGCACGACCGCAACCACCGGCCCGCCGTCGCGCAGCATCGCGCGCACGTCGTTGGCGCGGCCCAGCTCCGACAGCGGCACCGCGACGGCGCCGATGCGCACCGCGCCCAGGATGGTCGCCGCGGCGTCGATCCCGTCAGGCATGAGCACGGCCACCCGCTCGCCCGGGCGCACACCGAGCGTCCAAAGCGCGCCGCCGACCCGGCCGGCGAGGTCATCGAGCTGGCCGTAGGTCACCTGGCGCGCCGGCTCGAAGATGGCAGGCTGATGCGGCATGCCGGCATTGAGCAGCGTGTCGGCGAGGTTCAGGCGCTCGGACATCCGGGCCGATCATACTCCCAAAGCCCCCGACTTCATTTAGTGTCGTCGTCGCGACGACCCCGCAGCCCGACCCCCGCATCGCTTCTTGACGCACCGCGCCACGCACGCTAAGACGCTGGCAGTTTGATGCGCATCATCGGCGGAGCCGTCGGCGGTCGTCGAATCCGTGCCCCGCACGGAACGGCAACGCGGCCCACGTCTGACCGGGTCCGCGAGGCGCTGTTCAGCATCCTCGGCCCGCCCCGCGAGGGTGCGCGCGTGCTCGATCTCTACGCCGGCGCGGGCGCGCTCGGCCTCGAGGCGCTGTCGCGCGGCGCGGCCCACGCCACCTTCATCGACCGCGACCGCGACGCGCTCGAGTGCGTCAGCGAGAACGCGAGCACGCTCGGTCTCGGTGTCCGCGCCAAGGTGCAGCGCGGCGAGGCGGTGGCGACGCTGGCGCGGCTCGAGCGCGCGGGCGAACGCTTCACCTGGGTCTTCATCGATCCGCCCTACGCCTCGGGCGAAGCGGTGCGCGCGCTGACCACGCTGGGCCAGCCGCCCGCGCCTTTGCTCGACGAGGACGCGCTGGTGATCGTCGAGCACGACCGCCGCCACGCCCCCGACGACGCGTACGGCGAGCTTTCACGCATCGACCGCCGGCGCTACGGTGATACCGAGGTCTCGTTCTTTCGCCGACAGGGAGCCGCCTGAATGACCAAGCCGACGACCAAGCCGACGACCACGCCGACGACCACGCCGACGACCACGCCGAGTGACCCGCCGCCCCGGATGATCACCAACAACGCGCGCGAACGGATAGCCGTCTACCCCGGCTCGTTCGACCCGATCACCAACGGGCACGTCGACATCCTGCGCCGCAGCCTGGCGGTCTTCGATCGCGTGATCGTCGCGATCGCCACCAACGTGCGCAAGCAGTCGCTGTTCACGGTCGAGGAGCGCTACGGCTTCATCCGCGACGCGCTCGGCCAGGCCGGCCAGGACGGCGGCGTCGAGTACGACGCCTTCGAGGGCCTGCTCATCGACTACGCGCGCAAGCGCGGCGCGCAGACCATCGTGCGCGGCCTGCGCGCGCTCGCCGACTTCGAGTACGAGTTCCAGCTCGCGGTCATGAACCGCCGGCTGGCACCCTCCGTCGACACCATGTTCCTCATGACCGCCGAGCAGAACTTCTACGTCAGCTCGTCGCTGGTCAAGGAGATCGCCGGATTCGGCGGCGACGTCTCGGGGCTGGTCCCGGACACCGTCCGCCGTGCGCTCCAGGAGAAGTTTCCGCAACAGAAGCCCTGACCGATCAAGGAAGGTGAAAGGAACCATGAGCTCGCAGCCGTTTCGCATCTCGCAGCGCCTCGCTCCCATCAAGCCGTCGATCACGCTGGCCGTGACCGCGCGCGCCGCCAAGCTCCGTGCCGACGGCATCGACGTCGTCGGCTTCGGCGCCGGGGAGCCCGACTTCGACACGCCCACGCACATCAAGGACGCCGCCAAGCGCGCCCTCGACGCCGGCGATACGAAGTACACCGCCGTCGCCGGCACGCTGGCGCTGCGCAAGGCGATCCTGAAGGAGATGCAGTCGGCGCACGGGCTCAGCTTCACGCCCGAGCAGATCCAGGTGTCGTGTGGCGCGAAGCACTCGCTCTACAACATCTTCCACTGCCTGCTCGACGCGGGCGACGAGGTCATCATCCCGGCGCCGTACTGGGTCTCGTACCCGGACATCGTGCTGCTCGCCGGCGGCAAGCCGGTGATCGTGCCGACCCGCGCCGAGGACGGCTTCCGCATCACGCCCGCGGCCCTGCGCGCCGCGATCACGCCCAGGACGCGCGCGTTCGTGCTCTGCTCGCCGTCGAACCCGACCGGCGCCGGCTACGATCGCGCCGCGCTCGACGCGCTGCGCCCGATCTTCGAGGAGCACAACATCGTCGTGGTCTCCGACGACATCTACCGCCGGCTGACCTACCGCAACTTCGAGTTCACCCAGATCGCCACGCTGTCGCCGCGCATGGCCGAGCTGACCGTGGTCGTCGACGGCTTCTCCAAGGCCTACGCCATGACCGGCTGGCGGCTCGGCTACACCTGCGGGCCCAAGGGCCTCATCGACGCGATGAACACGTTGCAGGGGCAGTCGACCTCCAACGTCACATCCATCGCGCAGGCCGCGGCGATCGCCGCGCTCGAGGGCCCGCAGCAGTGCGTCGAGGACATGCGCGTCGAGTTCGACAAGCGCCGCGCGCACATCGTGAAGCGCCTGCGCGCGCTGCCGGGCGTGAGCTGCTACGACCCGGAGGGCGCGTTCTACGCCTTCCCCGACGTCTCGGCGTACCTCGGCAAGGCGCCCAAGGGCGGCGCGGCCATCAAGGACGACGTTGCGCTGTGCGACTACCTCCTCGACGTCGGCCGCACCGCCTGTGTGCCCGGCTCGGGCTTCGGCGCACCCGGCCACGTGCGGCTCTCGTACGCGACGTCGATGCAGGCCATCGATAAGGGCCTCGACCGGATCGGCGAGGCGCTCGCCGCGCTGTCGTAGCGCCGGCCGCCGCCCGACCCCGCCCCGCCCCGCCTCGCCGTCCGCTAGAACAGCGTGAAGAACGACAGCAGGTCGCGCTCGCTCAGCGACACGGTGATCCGTGCGACGTCGTCGAGCGCGAAGAGCTGCACGCTCTTCAAGACCGGCCCGAACACCGGCGGCATGCCGGTGCCGCCGGCTACCAGCTGGTCGCGCTGCAGGGTCCAGTCGGCGACCGCGCGCTTGGCGGTGTCGGCATCGGCCATGACCAGCGACAGCTCGACGCCCAGCTGACCGCCGGCCACCATCAGGCTCACGGCCCCGAGCTTCATCTCGTAGGGGTCGAGCTTCTCGTTCTTGAGGTAGACGGCCCAGGCCACCGCGCCCGCCGGCACCGCGGCGAGCCCGCGCCGTGCCAGCGCCGTGCCAGCGAACCCGTTCTTGCCACCGATCATCTTCTCGAGCTTCGCGCGATCCTTCGCGTCGGAGACGAACGCGACCACGTCGGGCGCGAGCCACGCCGCGTACACCCGCTCCGCCTCGCCGGCCCGGCCGTACTCGGTGATCGCCCCCGACCGCTTGCTATCGAGCTTGACCTTGCCCTTGCCCTTGTCCTTCTCGAGCACGAGCTCGGCGCAGCGGAGTAGCTCGTCCTCGGCCACGCCCTTGAACGAGACGACGGTCAGGATGTGGTCGACGTCGGCGTCGGGCATCGCGAAGGCGACGTCCTGCACGGCCTCGCCGAGGTCGATCTGGCAGCCCGACTTCACCAGCTCGAGGCCTTCCTTGAGGTCGCGGTCCTTCTCCGCCAGCCGGCGCAGCTGCTTGAACGTGTCGGTGCCGCGTACCGCGGCGACGTTGATCTGGCCGACGAGCGTCACGCCAGCGGGCAGGAGCGGCTTCATGGTGGTCCAGGCGCGCGAGTCGCCGCCGGTCTTGACCACCCGCTTGCCGGCGCCGGTCTTGCCCGCGCCGACCTTACCGGAGCCCTTGGCCGGGGCGATCCCGGGCTTGCCGGCGGGCGGGTCGGCGGCGACCGCCACCCCGATCCCGACAGACAGGGTGAGCACGGCAACCAGCGCGGACGCGATCTTCATGAAGCCTCCAGGGCTCTGGGACGGACCGGACACAGGATCTATTTACGTCGGAGATCAGCCGGGCGCGATGTCGTAGTTGTACGAGTGGCGTGAAAACTCCCCAGGAACAGTGCGAGAGCGGCTCAGGACCGCGCCAGGTGCGCAAAAGGGGGCGCCCGCCAGCGCCCGCCGCTGGTGGCATTAAAATGTCGCCGCACCTGCAAAACCGCGCCACCCCTGGAGAATCTGCGGAGAAGGAGCCGCGCGCGCGGCCCGCACGAGTATAATCGCGGCGCCGTATGTCCATGCCCCTCATTGCAGGGCGGTATCGAATCCTCGAGCGGATCGGCGAGGGCGGCCTGGGCGTGGTCTATCGCGTCGAGGATCCGGTCCACGGCACGATCCACGCACTCAAGGTCATGCCGCGCGCCTCCGGACGCGCCAATTTGCGTGGTGAGTTCCTCGCGCTCGCGCGCATGCAGCACGACAACATCGTGCGCGTCTTCGACTACGGCGTGACCGCGCGCGGCGACGACTGGTTCACCATGGAGCTGGTCGAGGGCGGCAACCTGCTCGAGGCCGCGCCCTCCATCGACGATCCGGCGTTCTTCCCGCTGGTCGGCGGCCTCCTGCGCGCGCTCGCGTTCCTGCACGCGCGCGGCATGGTCCACGCCGACGTCAAGCCGTCGAACGTGCTGGTCGATCGCGCCCGCCTCGAGGCGGGTGAGCCGGCGCGCGCGGTCAAGCTGTGCGATTTCGGCCTCGCCGCGGTCAGCACCGATCCGCAGGCGGCGGCGGCGCGCGGCACCTTCCGCTACGCCGCGCCCGAGGTCTACGCCGGACGCCTCGACGCGCGCAGCGATCTGTACGCGGTCGGCGTGCTGCTCTACGAGCTGGCCACCGGCGAGAAGCCGTTCGACGGCGACGACATCGCCGAGGTGGTGCGCGCGCAGCGCCGCGGCACGCCTCCCGACCCGCGCGAGCGGCGCGCCAGCGTGCCCGCCGGGCTCGCCGAGCTCATCAACGCGCTGCTCGAGCCCGAGCCGGGCGCGCGCCTGCAGACCGCCGACGAGGCGCTGGCGCGGCTGAACGCCTTCGCCGGCACCGACTTCGCGATCGGCGACGAGCCGCCGCCGGTCGACCTGGGCGGCACGCTGGTCGGCCGCGAGCGTGACCTCGGGCAGCTCAACCTGCTGTGGGAGGGCGCGCGCAGCCGGCTCGGCTCGGTGGCGCTGCTCGCCGGCGAGGAAGGCATCGGCAAGTCGCGCCTGCTCGCCGAGCTCAAGCTGCGCGTGCAGCTCTCCGGCGGCCGCTACTACGGCGGCTCGGCGGTGGCCCGGCCGGGCGAGCCGTACGCCGGCCTCGCCGAGGTCGCGCGCGCCCTGCTCTTCGATTTCGGCGAGAAGCACGCCGCGCTGATCGGCCCGCGCCGCGCCGCGCTCGCGCCGCTCCTGGGCGAGCGCACCGCGCGGCCCCCGGGCGATACCACCGTCGGTGACGCGTCGCGCTTCGGGCCCGCCGAGGCGCTCGCCGATCTGGTCGTCGATCTGTCGGCAGTGCAGCCGATGGTCATCGCCATCGACGACCTGCAGACCGCCGACCGCGGTACCCGCGAGCTGTTCGTGTACCTGGCGCGCGCCGCGTGGACCGGCAGCGTCCTGCTCATCGGTGCCAGCCGGACCGAGGTCGAGACGCGCCCCGGCGACGCCTCGCGCATGGCCGCGGCGCTGACCCACGTCGAGCGCTTCGTGCGCGTCGACCTGCCGCCGCTCGATCGCAACAGCGTGCGCACGCTGTTGACCGGCGCGCTCGGCGTCAAGATCTCCGATGCGCTCGGCGTCGAGCTGCACCGCGTCTCGGGCGGCAACCCGGCGCTCCTGCAGCGCGCGTTCGAGGCGCTGGTCGCCGAGGGCGCGCTGGCGCGCCGCCACGGCGAGTGGATCCTCGTCGATCCCTCGCCGCGCATCGCCACGCCCGGCGACGCGCTGGTCGCCGCGCGCGCGCGCGCCGCCACCCTGCCGGCGGCGGCCCGGCGCACCCTCGAGACCGCGGCGCTGCTCGGCGATCGCTTCGAGTTCAGCCTGCTCGCCGAGGCCGGCCGCGCGCTCGCGCCGCCGCTCGACGAGGCCGAGCTACCCTCGCACCTGGCCGCGGCCAGCGCGGCGCGGCTCATCGAGGCCGAGCCGCACGGCGACTACCTGTTCAGCGGCGCCGGATTCCGCGAGGCCCTCACCGCCGCCATGGAGCCGGCCGCGCGCAAGGCCGTGCACGTCGCCGCCGCCGCCGCGCTGCGCACCCGCGCGGCCGCCGGGCTGCGCGTGCCCGCCGCCGCGCTCGCCGAGCACGTCGTCGCGGTCGGCGAGCCGAACGAGGCGCGCGACGCCGCCATCGCCGCCGCCGAGGAGCTGGCCGCGGCCATCGATCACCACGGTGCGCTCACCTGGTACGCGCGCGCGCTCACCAGCACGGTCGAGCCCGACCTGCGCGCCCGCCTGCACGAGCAGGTCGGCGACGCCCACGCCGGCGTCGGCGACACCGCCGCCGCCATCGAGGACTGGCAGCTCGCGCTCGCCGCCCCCGAGCTGCCGGTGCGCGCCGGCCTGCGCGTCACGCGCAAGCTCGCCGAGGTGCTGCGCCGCCGCGGCGACGGCGACGAGGCGCTCGCGCGCCTGATGAAGGCGCTGGCGCGCGCGCGTAACGCGAAGCTCGCCGACGAGGAGGCCGCCTGCCAGCTGCAGCTCGCGCGCGTGCGCATGTACCGCGGCGAGTACCCGGCGGCCATGGAGCACGCCGCCGCCGGCCTGGTCATGGCGCGCGCCGCCGGCGCCCGCGACGAGGTCGCGCTCCTGCTCAAGACCCGCGCCGACGTCGAGACCTACCGCGGCGACGTGCGCGCCGCGCTCGAGCAGGTCGAGGCCGCGGTCAGCGAGTCGATCGGCTGCAGCGAGGCCATCACCGCCGACGTCATGCACACGCGCGGGCGCGCCAGCATCCACGCCGGCGACTACGCCAAGGCCATCGAGTCGCTCGAACGCGCCATCGCCATCGACCAGCGGCTCGGCCGCGTCGAGCAGGAGGCCAAGGCGCTCAACAACCTGGGCGCCGCCTGCTACTTCCAGGGCGACTGGGACCGCGCGCGGTCGTCGTGGGAGCGCTTCCGTCACCTCTGCGAGCGCATCGACGAGGCCACCGAGCTGGTCAACGCGCTCAATAACCTGGGCTCGCTCTACCGCGATCGCGGCGAGTTGTCGGAAGCGCTGGCGGTGCTCGACCGCGGTCGCGCCGTCGCCGACCGCACCGGTCACGCGCACATGGCGGGCACCATTTTGGGCAACCGCGGCGAGACGCTCATGCGACGCGGCGATCTGGCCGCCGCGCGCGACTGCTACCACCGCTGCCTGCAGCTCTTCGAGGGCCTGGGCGCGCGCGAGGACGTCATCGAGACGCGCCGCCGCCTGTGCGAGGTCGACGTCGCCGAGGGCAAGCTCGAGGCGGCGCTCGAGCGCGCCATCGACGCCGCGCGCGAGGCGCAGGCGCACGGCGCCCGCCTGGAAGAGGGCGCGCTGCACCGCGTCGCCGCCAGCGCGCTGCGCCAGCAGGGCGACCTGGACACCGCCGCGTGGTTCCTCGAGCGCGCGCGGGAGCTGGTCACCAAGCTGGGCGCCCGCTACGAGCGCGCCAAGGTCGATCTCGAAGAGGCCGAGCTGCTCGCCGCGCGCGGCAAGATCGCCGACGCCGACGCGAGCGCGCAGCGCGCGGTCGAGACCTTCGCGGCGCTGGGCGCACGCTGGGACCTGGCGCGCGCGCGCGATCGCCGGCGCGCGCTGGCGCCGGCGCCGATCGCCATCGGCCCGCACGGCCCGACCTTGGGCGTGTCGCGCGCCGGGCTGTCGGCGCTGCTCGACGTGGCGCGCGCGGCCGGCCGCATGGACGTCGAGCGCCTGCTCGAGGATCTTGTCGAGCACGACCTCGAGCAGGCGCTCGACGTCCATGCGCCCGGCCGCGCGCGCCACGTCGAGCAGCGCCGACAGC
>JBKJOI010000729.1:0-4923 GCA_046595695.1 Haliangiales bacterium
GCGCGGCCTCATGGAGCAGGCGGACAAGGGCACGCTGTTCATCGACGAGGTCGGCGAGATGGGCACCGGCGTGCAGAAGAAGTTCCTGCGCGTGCTCGAGCGCAAGGAGGTGCGGCGCATCGGGGGCTCCAAGACAATCACCGTCGACATCCGCGTGGTCGCGGCGACCAACCGCGACCTCGGCGTCGAGGTCAACAAGGGCCGCTTCCGCGAGGATCTCTTCTACCGGCTCGCGGTCGCGCGCGTCCATGTGCCGCCGCTGCGCGAGCGCCGCGACGACATCCCGCTGCTCGTCGAGCACTTCCTGGCCACGCTGCCCAACGGCGACCAGACGCAGCTGCGGCCCGAGACGCTCGAGCTCATGAAGAAGCACGAGTGGCCCGGCAACGTGCGCGAGCTGCGCAACGTGATCGAGCGCGCCGTGCTGCTGTCGGAGACGCCCGGCTCGGAGCATGCGCTGCGGCGCTCGTACCTGCCCGGCCAGACCGATCGCAAGACCCCGAGCTCCTCGTCGAGCAGCTCGCTCGCGGGCCTGCCCTCGGGCGGCAGCGCGCCGCCCGTGCCGGGTGCGCCGCTGCAGCCGCCGGCGCCGCTCACCGTGCAGATCGACACCGCGATCCCGTTCAAGCTCGCCAAGCAGGACCTCGTCGAGGAGTTCGAGCGCCGCTACATTCGTGCGCTGCTCGAGGAGCACGGCGGCAACATCTCGGCCGCGGCGCGCGCCGCGGGCATCGACCGCATGTCGATCCACAAGATCCTGCACCGCCTCGGCCTCGACAATCCGCGCGGCCCGGGCCAGCCGTAGCGCCCGGCGGCCCACGCGCTCACGGCGGTGTGTCGCAGCCGTTGGTTACGCCCGGGATCACCTTGATCGGCGCGCTCATGACCACGCCGTCGACGAGGCCCACGGGCGCTGGCGTGCACGCGATGTCGCTGCCGATCTCCGCCTGGAAGACCTCGCAGCAGTTGGCGCGGGCCGAGCCGACCACGCTGCCGACCGGCTGCAGCGTCGGTGGCGTGGCGACCACGAACCAGCCAGACGTGGAGGTCGCGGTCGCGCTGATCGGCTGACCGATGGCGTCGAGGTAGATCACCGTGGCCTCGCCCTGGAGCGGCGTCACCGTGGCGCCTGCCAGCGGGGTGTCGATCGCGTCGACGACCCTGCCGATGAGGATGCCGTGCTCGGGCAGCTGGCCGGCGGCGAGGCCGAGCCGCGGCAGCAGCGCGTCGACGAACGCCTTGTCGATGGTGTAGCCCTTGGTCTCGGCCGACGCCGGGGCAGGCGACGATGCCTCCATCGCGGTGCCCTCGCACGACAGCACCGAGTATCCGGTGTTCGCGCCGACGCGCGTCACCAGCGTGCCCAGACAGGTCGGATCCAGGAACGGGTTCTTCACCAGCTTGGACCAGCGCGGCGGCGAGCCGAGCGGCTCCTCGAGCAGCAGCTCGGCGAGCGGCTTGAAGAGGGCGACCGTGAGCTCCGGGAGCTCGAGGGAGACGTAGCCGAAGCGCACGTCCAGCTCCTCGGGGTCGCTGGCGGGCACGCGGCTCTCCAGCACCTGGACCTGAGCGCTCACCACGGCCTCGTCGGGGCTGCTCTGGCACGCGAAGTCGGAGACGCAGCCCATGGTGATCGACGCGAGGTTCTCGTCGGCGCGTACGGTCAGCGGATCCGAGCGTCCCCAGTAGGCCGGGTACTGCGCGCCGGTCGGGTCCTGGTACACCGGCACGCCCTGTTCGAGCTTTGGACGTGGGCACGTCGGGCCTGGCCCCGCGTCGCCGGGCTCGACGAACGGTGCAGGAGAGTAGACGGCGACCTCGACGACCACGCGCCGGCCGATGGCCACGCCGGTGACCAGCTCCGCGCCGTCGAGGTACGCCGGCAGCATGCGCAGCGTGTCGTCGGCGCCGCCCGCGAGGGCCTTGCAGCTCTGGTCGAGCAGCGCGCCGCTCTCGGCGTCGGCCAGGAAGAGCCCGACGACCCCGCCACAGCTGAGCTGGCAGTCGTCGATCGAGCTGCAGTCGGAGAAGCAGGCGCCGAACATGGATGGATCGAACTCGAGCGAGATCGCGAGCGGCTGCTGGCCGCCCTCGCCGGCAGTGGGACAGCCGGCGCCGTAGAACGCGGTCGCGGCGGCCAGCGCGAAGGCCCTCGCGGCGCCCGGGCCGAGGCGCGCCGCGCGATTCACCAGCGCAGCCCCACGATCTCGTCGTTCCAGCCGCTGTCGACGAGCAGCGAGGTCTGCGGCGGAGCGTCGGGTGCGGTGAGCACCAGCACCGCCCCGGTCACGATGATGCCACCGCCGATGAGCAGCGAGACGCCCCACCAGGTGCGGTACCACCTGGGCTTGTCGGCGCGGCGCTGGCCGGGACCATTCGGCCCGCCGGGGTCGCCGTCGCCGAGCAGGACCTTGCCGGCGACCTCCTGGGGCAGAGGCACCGAGATCTGGCCGGTGGCATCGGGCACGCTGGCGGCGAGCGCGGCGCCGCTGTCGGTGACGTTCACCCAGGCGCCCAGCTTGGCCGAGCGCACGTCCCACACCGCGGCCTCGATGCCGGCACCGCTCGCGGCGTCGCGCACGAGCACGAGCAGGTCGACCGAGGCCACGTCGGCGAGCGTGTCGGCGCCGCGCGCCCACTCCTGCGCGGACAGCCCGGCGCGGAGCAGGCCGGCGCGCACCGAGCGGGCGCGCTGCTCGGCGGGCAGGCGCGCCAGCAGGAACGACTGCTCGAGTCGACCGCCCTTCTGCACGGTGAGCCGCTCCGAGCGCGGCGCGTGGCCGTCGAGTGACGCGCCCACATAGTGCTCGCCGGGCGCCAGGCCGGCCAGATCGATGGGCGCCATGCCGGCGGCGCGGCCGTCGAGCCAGACGATCGCGCCGGGCGGCTCGGTGACGACCCGGACGGTCGCGGCGCCGGCGTCCGGCGTGCCCGCCCTGGCCTCGTCGTAGAGGACGACGATCTGCGGCCGGTAGCGGGCCGGATCGAGCTTGGCGCGCTCGGGGTCCAGGCGGTGCGCGAGCCGGAACGACTCGAGCGCGCGCGGCTCGTCGCCACGCGCGGCGTGCACCTGGCCGGCGAGCAGGTTGACCTCGTAGAGCTCGGCGGCGACCTCGGGGGAGGGCAGGAGGCCGCGCAGCGCGCCGTCGGCCTGACGCAGCTGATCGAGCGCGTCGTCGTACTCGAAGCGCTTGAGCGCGTCGCGCGCCGAGGTTACCAGCGAGCGGGCGCGCGCGAGCGTCGCGGCGCCGTCGCTGGCGGCGGGGTCGACGGGATCCTCGAGCGCGGCGCGCGCGCCGGCGGCGAGCTCCTCGCCCTTGGCGCTGCTGACCACGACGCCGCGCATCTTCGCGATCGCGGCGCGGCCAGCTTCGCCATCGCGGGCCACGTTGGCGAAGCCGACGCGGCGGGCCTCGGTGGCGGCGCCCGCGACGCCGGCGAGCGCGGCCCAGGTGACCAGCGCGAAAGTGGTGACGGCGATCACGCGAAGCGAGACGAGCGACTTTCGACGACGGCTCGTGTGGAGCGGTGCGATCACGGCGACATCATATATGCTTTTCCGCAGATGGCATCCCCTGAGCCCCCGCCGACCACGCTCGACAGGTACGAGCTGGTCGAACGCATCGCGGTGGGCGGGATGGCCGAGGTCTTTCGCGCCAAGGCCTTCGGCGCGCACGGCTTCGAGAAGGTGCTCGCCATCAAGCGCATCCTTCCGGATCTCGCCAAGGATCCCGAGTTCGAGTCGCGCTTCATCGCCGAGGCCAAGCTGGCGGTCGCGCTCGCGCACGCCAACATCGTGCAGGTGCTCGACTTCGGTCGCTTCGGCGGGACGCTCTACATCGCGATGGAGCTGGTCGACGGGCCCGACCTGGCGGCGCTCCTGCGCGCGCTCGCCGAGCGCGGCGAGCGCATGCCGGTCAGCGCGGCGCTGCACATTGCGATGGACCTGGCCAAGGGGCTCGACTTCGCGCATCGCCACGGGGTCATACACCGAGACGTGTCGCCGTCGAACGTGCTCTTGTCACGCAGCGGCGAGGTGAAGATCGCCGACTTCGGCATCGCGCTGGCGGCGGAGAGCGCCCCCGCAGCCTCGGGCGTGCGCCGGATCATGGGCAAGTGGCGCTACATGTCGCCGGAGCAGGCGCGCGGCGAGAAGCTGGACGCGCGCTCCGACCTGTTCTCCCTGGGCGTCGTGCTCTACGAGCTGTTCACCGGCAAGAAGCTGTTCCCCGGCGACGACATCGAGGAGGTCGTGCGCAACGTGCGCGACATGCCGATCCCTGCGCCGTCCACGGTGCGCCCCGACGTGCCGCCGGCGCTCGACCCGGTGCTCGCAAAGTGCCTCGAGCGCGACCCTTCGCTACGCTGGGCGCAGGCGAGCGAGCTCTACCGCGCGCTGCTCGAGCTCTCGTACGCGCGCACGCTCGTGGTCACCGCGGCCGACGTGGCCGAGCTCATCGCCGAGGTGCTGCCGGAGCGCGCCGGAGGCGGCGTCGCGCACGGGCCCGGCTCGGGGCCCAGCGCCGGCTCGGCGGGCTCGGGCGGCCGCGGCGGGCGCGGCCGCCGCCCCGTCGACGACCTCATCCGCGCCGAGTTGCTGGGGGGCGTCGGACTGATCGCGGACGACGAACAGACCGCCGAGGTCTCGCGCATCACCGCCGCGGCGAGCTCCCCGCCGCACACGCCGCCGCCCGACCCGGTCACGCAGACCACCTTCGTCCTGCGCGGCGTCGGCCCCGACGGCGTCACCCAGTTCGACGTCGCGCCTCCCGATCCCGGTCCAGGCAGCCGCATGTTCTCCGAGACCGACGCCAGTTTACTTTCGGGGACGGTGCTCGGGAGTTTACTTTCGGATGCGGCGCAGGATGCGGGCCCCGCGCCGCCGGCGCTCCCGCCGCCGGCGCTCCCGCCGCCGGCGCCTCC
>JBKJOI010000959.1:0-5973 GCA_046595695.1 Haliangiales bacterium
CGAACGTGCCGGGCGAAGCGGAGACCGCCGCCGGTGGTACGGCCGAAGAACGCGAGCGAGCCGTCGTGGTTGCACGTGAGATCGATCTGCGCGAACGGCTCGTTCAAGGCGAACGGCACCCACTTCACCGGCGCCGCCGTGACGCTCTGGGCGAGCACGTCGACCGGCTCCGCAAAGCCTGCTGATAGCTCGTCTCCGCCGCAAGCGGCGGTGGACAGGAGTGTCGCGCCCAGGGCGAGCGCGACGAACGAATGGAAGCTGGTTGTTCTCATGACCGAACCGAAGAGCAACCAGCGCGCCACCCGCGCCGCGCGCGCAAGCTGCCGGAATCAGCGGCGCGCGACGCGTACAGACGCCGCGCGCGGCGCGACACCGACCGACACGTGTCAGGCGCTCGAGCCTCCGCTGCCTTGACAGCCCTTCGCATCCGAGATATTTCATGATGTGAAATGTCCACCCGCCGTACCGCTGGCGACACCGGGACCCGAGACCTGGATGTGATCGTCGAGACCGTGATCTACCTGCAGACAGAGTCGCGTCGCCTGGCCCGCGAGCAGTGCGCACGCTTGGGTGTCACCGCGACCCAGCTGAACGTCATCAAGATGCTCGACGAGATCGGCGAGCTCTCGCTCTCCGAGCTGTCGCGCCGGATCGCCGCGCAGAACTCGACGGTGACCGGGATCGTGGACAGAATGGTCTCGGCGGATCTCGTCAAGCGCGAGCAGAGCCCCGAGGACCGGCGGGTCTGGCGCATCAAATTGACCGAACGCGGCCTGAAGATTGCGAAGAAGATCGACGTCGCGCCGTGGGACCTGCTGCGCCGCGGCATCGAGTCGCTCGACAAGAAGGACAAGGAGACGCTGCTGGCGCTCCTGCGCAAGGTGGCCGCGCACGTCACGACCGAGCTCCAGGAGGAAACGAAAAATGGCGACTAGCGACAAGGTGATCGTCTCGTGCGCGCTGACCGGAGCGGTCACGAGCAAGAAGCACTGCCCGGCCATTCCCTACACGCCGGTCGAGATCGCCGAGGAGGCCAGGCGCGCCTACGACGCGGGCGCCGCGATCTGTCACATCCACGCGCGCACCGACGACGGTCTGCCCTCCTGGGACGTCGAGATCTTCCGCAAGATCATGGAAGAGACCAAGAAGCGCTGCCCGGTGATCATCAACTGGTCGACCGGCGGCGCCGGTCCCATGGAGAACCGCGTCCAGCACGTGGTCCAGCTCAAGCCGCACGTGGCGGCGCTGAACATGGGCACGATGAACTACGCCAAGTGGCGCAAGGACAAGAAGGACTTCGCCTTCAAGTTCATCTTCGCCAACGACTTCTCCGACATCATCGCGTTCGCCAAGGCGATCCATGCCGCGGGCGCCAAGCCGGAGATGGAGTGCTTCGACACCGGCCACGTCTACGCGCACGAGGTGCTCGAGGATCTGGGCCTGCTCGAGAAGCCCTACCACTTCTCCTTCGTCATGGGTGTGCTCGGCGGCATCCCGGCGACCGCGAAGCACCTGGGCTTCCAGGCCTCGAACATCCCCGAGGGCTCGCGCTGGAAGGTCGTCGGCATCTCGCGCGATCAGTGGCCGCTGTGCATGGCCGCGCTCTCGCTCGGCGGCGATATCCGCGTCGGCCTCGAGGACAACTTCTACCTGCCCGGCGGCGAGATGGCCAAGTCGAACGGCGAGCTGGTCGAGCAGGCGGTCAACATGGTCAAGCTCTCGGGCCGCAGCGTCGCCACCGTCGACGAGGCGCGCGCCGCGCTGTGGCCGAACGGCGGGGGGAACTTCTAAGCACCATGCCCACGATGCGCGAAATGATCGCCGATCTCGAGAAGCGGCGGGCCCAGATCAAGGAGATGGGCGGCCCCGACAAGGTCGCCAAGCAGCACGAGCGCGGCAAGTGGACCTGCCGCGAGCGGCTGGCCAAGTTCTTCGACGACGGCGCCTACTTCGAGATCGGCATCCACGGCACCCAGATGGGCCACGCCAACGACAAGGACAAGCCGCCCGCCGACGCCGTGGTCTGCGGCTGGGGCAAGGTCAACGGTCGTCCCGTCGCCGCGGTCGCCTACGACTTCACCGTCAAGGGCGGCTCGATCGGCATGACCGGCGAGACCAAGGTCACGCGCATGCGCGAGCTCGCGCTGCGCTGCCGCATGCCCATGGTTTGGTTCATCGACTCGGCGGGCGCGCGCATCGATCCCAAGGCGGGCGGCCAGGGCGACATGATCTCGCTGTTCGCCGGCACCGGGCACCTGTTCCGCGAGGAAGTCATCATGTCGGGCGTGGTGCCG
The DNA here is from genome assembly GCA_046595695.1 of Haliangiales bacterium. GTDB lineage: Bacteria > Myxococcota_A > Polyangia > Haliangiales > SHYZ01 > JBKJOI01. The sequence goes on from JBKJOI010000959.1 coordinate 2,295, forward strand.
CTGGTCGCCGCCATGGTCGGCCCGGGCGCCGCCGGAACCGCGTACATCCCCGGCCTCGCCGACTTCGTGCCGATGGTGAAGGACCACGGCACCATGGCGCTGGCGGGCCCGCCGCTCGTCAAGGCCGTCACCGGCCAGGACATCAGCGAGCAGGAGCTGGGCGGCTCCAAGGTGCACTGCGAGAAGTCGGGCGTGGGCGACGTCGAAGTCGCCGACGAGCAGGCGTGCGTGGACATCATCCGCGACTACCTCTCGTACATGCCGCAGCACTGCGAGGAGAAGCCGCCGATCATCGCCTGCGACGATCCGATCGATCGCCGCGAGGAGAGGCTGCTCGATCTGCTGCCCGAGTCGACGCGCCAGTCGTACGACATGTACGAGCTCATCAAGGCCATCACCGACCACGGCAAGTACCTGGACGTGAAGCCCAAGTTCGCGCGCTCGCTCATCACCTGCCTGGCGCGCTTCGGCGGCCGGCCGGTGGGCATCGTGGCCTCCAACCCCAAGCAGATGGGCGGCATCCTCACCAGCGACGCCGCCGACAAGGCCGCGCACTTCATCCAGATCTGCGACGCCTACGGCCTGCCGCTGGTGTTCCTCATGGACGTGCCCGGCTTCATGGTCGGCTCGCAGGTCGAGCACGGCGGCATCATCCGGCATGGCGCCAAGATGCTGCACGCGATGGCCGCGGCGACCGTCGCCAAGCACACCGTGGTGGTGCGCAAGGGCTACGGCGCCGGCTACTACGTCATGGCCGGGCGCGCCTACGAGCCCGACTTCCTGGTCGCCTGGCCGGGCGCCGAGGTCAGCGTCATGGGCGCCGAGGGCATGGTCGGCATCGCCGCGAAGAAGCTGTTCGGCGAGGGCGATCCGCCGCCCGAGGTGAAGGCGCAGTTCACCCAGATGGTGCAGGCGCAGATCGACATCAAGCGCGTCGCCGCCTGGGGACTGATCGACGACGTGATCGACCCGCGCGACACGCGCAAGCTGCTCTGCCAGTCCATCGAGATGGCCTGGGACCGCAAGGTCGAGCGGCCGTGGCGCAAGCACGGCATCGTGCCCGTGTAGCCGAGGGTCGAGGTCCAGCCGCCGCCAATACCCGCTGCAAGGAGACGCCATGTTCCGGTTCACCGACGAGCAGCTGATGGTTCGCCAGATGGTGCGCAAGTGGGTCGAGAGCAAGCTCGTGCCCGCCAACGAGGCGCTCGAGCGGGGCGACTACCTGCCCTACGACCTCTTCCGCGACTTCATGAAGTCGTTCGGGATCCCGGACATGGTGCGCGGCTCGTTCGAGAAGATGGTCGCGCGCGGCGAGAAGAAGCAGGCGGCGACGGCGGCCGCGACGACTGACGACGACGACGAAGCGAGCGGCGGCCTCATGGGCGGCGACGCCGCCATGAGCGCGATCATGAGCATCGAGATGTGCCGGGTGAGCCCGGGCTTCTTCCTCGCGTTCGGCGCGACGCTCGGCCTGGCCGGCGGCGCGATCATGGCGAAAGGCACGCCCGAGCAGAAGCGGCGCTGGGGCCTGCCCATCCTCACCATGGACAAGATCGGCGCCTGGGGCATGACCGAGCCGGGCGCCGGCTCCGACGCGTTCGGAGCGATGCGCACGGTGGCGCGCCGTGACGGCGACGACTACGTGCTGAACGGTCAGAAGACCTTCATCACCAACGCACCGTTCGCCGACATCTGTGTGGTCTACGCCAAGATCGATCGCGGCGACGGCGTGGCGCTCGCGGATCGCCCGATCAACGCGTTCGTCGTCGAGAAGGGCACGCCCGGCTTCGGCCAGGGCAAGCCCATGCGCAAGATGGGCATGCACAGCTCACCGACGGGCGAGCTGTTCCTCGCCGACGTGCGCGTGCCGCGCTCGCACCTGCTCGGCGAGCTGGAGAAGGAACTCGGCCGCGAGGGCGCCAAGGACGTCTTCCACGGCGAGCGCACCGGCATGGCGCCCATGTGCATCGGCATCATCGAGGCCTGCCTCGAGAGGGCGACCGCCTACGCCAAGGAGCGCGTCACCTGGGGCAAGGCGATCGCTGACTACCAGCTCGTGCAGGAAAAGCTGGCGCGCATGTTCATGCACAAGCAGAACGCCGAAAATTTGTTGTTCAAGCAGCTCTGGCTGCAGAAGCACAAGCTCACCATGAGCCCCGCCGAGGCCAGCGCCACCAAGCTCTACTGCGCGCGAGCGGCCACCGAGTGCGCCCTCGAGGCCATCCAGATCATGGGCGGCAACGGCTACATGACCGAGTACCACGTCGAGCAGCTCATGCGCGACGCCAAGCTCCTGCAGATCGGCGGCGGCACCGACGAGATCCAGATCATCAACATCGCCCGCCACCTGCTCCGCTCCTGACCGGGACAGGATCTACTCAGGCCCCTGGTCTAGAGTGCCCCGGGAAGGTAAACACGCGTTTACCGCCAGGACGTCAACGATGTCGAATGGTTGGAGGGGTAGATCCTGTCCCCCTCGTGATAACTTTCGCCGCGCTCGGCAACCCTGGGAGGCACGACATGGCCGTGAAGATGGACGTGGTCGGCAAGAAGTCCGATCCGATGAAGTTCAAGTACACGTGGAAAGACACGGTCGCGTACGCCCTCGGCGTGGGCGCCAAGGCCGACGAGCTCGACTTCCTGTACGAGGGGCGCGGCCCCAAGGTGCTGCCGACCTTCGCCGTGGTGCCGTCGTTCACAGCGCTGGTGAACATCTCGGCGTCACTGGGCGTGAACCCCATGATGATCCTGCACGGCGAGCAGAAGATCATCCTGCACCGGCCCATCCCGCCGCAGGGCGAGCTGGTCACCGTCGCCGAGGTGAAGGGGATCTACGACAAGACCAAGGGCGCGTCCGTGGTCGTGGAGGCCAAGACCGTCGACGAGAAGGGTGAGCCGCTGTTCGACAACTGGTTCACGATCTTCGCCCGCGGCGAGGGCGGCTTCGGCGGCGACCGCGGCCCCGAGCCGCTCAAGGCCGAGCCGCCTGCCGGCAAGACGCCCGACTTCAGCTTCACCGAGACGACGACGCCCGAGCAGGCGCTCCTCTACCGGCTCGCCGGTGACCTGAACCCGCTGCACGCGGACCCCGGGTTCGCCAAGCTGGCGCAATTCGACCGGCCCATCCTGCACGGGCTGTGCACCTACGGGCACGCCGGCCGCGCGGTGCTCAAGCACGCGGCCGGTGGCGATCCGAAGCGCCTGAAATCGTTCGCCGCGCGCTTCGCCGGCGTGGTCTTCCCCGGCGACACCCTCACCACCGAGGGCTGGCAGCTCGCGCCCGGCCAGTGGGTCGTGCAGACCAAGGCCAACGACAAGGTGGTGCTGTCCAACTCGATCGCCGAGGTCGCCGAGGTCGCCGAGGTCGCCGCGTAGGCCGGGGGCAGACACCTGGCTTCCGAACCGGCGCGCATCGGGTAAGCTCGCGCGCGTGAGCACGACTCTGTCTGCCCTGCCCCTCACCATCCGGCCGATCGCCGCCCAGGACGACGCGGCGGTCGCGGCGGTGATTCGCACCGTGATGCCCGAGTTCGGCGCCAGCGGTCCCGGCTTCGCGATCATGGATCCCGAGGTCGACCACATGTCGCGCGCCTACGCGAAGCCGGGCGCGGCCTATTTCGTCGCGTGCGATCCGGTGAGCGGCGTCGTGCTCGGCGGCGGCGGCGTGGCCGCGCTCGAG
>JBKJOI010000993.1:0-6943 GCA_046595695.1 Haliangiales bacterium
CTGGAGCACCGCGGCGCCCTCGGCGCGCAGGTGGTCGACCGCGGCGTCCACCAGGAGCGGGAAGATCTCCTCGGCGGTCGCGACGCCCCCGACGAGGCGGCTGAAGTGGATGAGGACGTGGATCAAGGTGCGATCTTGCCGCAGCCCGTGGCTGCGTCAAGAGACGCCGCGTCGAGAGATGCACCGCCGAGAGAGGCGCCGCTGCTCGAGGCTCGCGAACGCTTTCCACCTGTGCTTAGATGACCCGCGCAGCGAGGCGCCCACGATATGCAAGTTGACTACATGGCGCGGCTGAAGCTCGACGAGCGCGAGCTCGTGAGCCGGCTCGCCTTCTTCGAGATCACGGCCGAGGATCTGCAGCGGCTGGCGTCGCTGCGCGACTATGCGACCCAGCACAGCGACAAGATCGTCGAGGGTCTCTACGATCTGATCCTCCGGCATGCCGACAGCCGCGTCTTCTTCACCGACGATCGGATGATCGCGCACGTGAAGAAGATGCAGCGGCAGTACTTCCTCGGCCTCTTCGACGGACGCTGCGACCTCGCCTATGTCGAGGATCGCCTGCGCGTGGGCGCGACGCACGAGCGCATCGGACTTTCGCCCAAGTGGTACCTCGGCGCGTACAGCCGCTACCTGCGCCTGCTCTTCGACCAGTTCTTCACCGATCTCCCGCCGGCGCAGGCCCACGACGCGTACCGCAGCCTGGCCAAGATGGTCGCTTTCGACATGGCGCTCGCGATGGACAGCTACATCGCGGCGAACCTCGACACCGTGGCGCGCCACCAGGCCGCCATCCGCGAGCTGTCCACCCCGGTCATCCGCATGTACGACCGCGTGCTGCTGCTGCCGCTCGTCGGCACCGTGGACAGCCACCGCGCCGAGCAGATCATGGAGACCTTGCTGCTGCGGGTCACCGAGGACCAGGCCAAGGCGGTCATCATCGACATCGCCGGCGTCGCCGTGGTCGACACGCGCGTCGCCGATCACCTGCTCAAGACCACCGCCGCGGTGCGCCTGCTCGGCGCCGAGACCATCCTGACCGGCATCAGCGCCCAGGTCGCGCGCACCATCGTGCAGCTCGGTGTCGACATCTCGGCCATGCACACGCTGTCGCGGCTCGCCGACGGCATCGAGCTCGCGCTCCGGCTCGTGGGCCGAGTCATCACCGTGAAGAGCTGATGGCGCGACAGTCGATCCCCATCCTGCGCGTGGGCCGGAACCTGCTCGTCACCGTGCAGACCGAGCTCCACGACGCGGTCGCTGAGGCCTTCCAGGAGGACCTGCTCCTGGCCATCGAGAAGAGCGGCGCGGCCGGGCTGCTCATCGACATCACCGGCCTAGACATGGTGGACAGCTACGTCGCGCGCGTGCTCGCCGACACCGGCAAGATGGCCCGCCTCATGGGCGCCGAGACGGTGCTCGTGGGCATGCGCCCCGAGGTCGCGGCGACGCTCGTGCGCATGGGCTATCCCATGATCGGGATCCGCACCGCGCTGAACGTCGACGAGGGGCTGGCCCTGCTGGCTGCCGCCGCGGGGCGGTGACGCGGTGGCCGTGCGCGTCCTCTCCCGGCACCAGCTCAAGATCGACAGCGAGGACGACGTCGTGGTCGTCCGCCGCAAGGTGCGCACGCTCGCGCAGGAGCGCGGCTTCGATACCTTCGCGACCGCCGCGGTGACCACCGCGGCGTCCGAGCTGGCGCGCAACGTGTGGACCCACGCGCGGGCGGGCTCGGCTGTCGTCGAGGACCTCATTGACGGCGAGCGTGCCGGCCTGCGGCTCATCTTCCAGGACCAGGGCCCGGGCATCTCCGACGTCGCGCGCGTGCTGCAGGGCGGCTACAGCACCTCGAGGTCGCTGGGGCTGGGCGTCTCGGGCAGCCGCCGGCTCGTCGACGAGTTCCACCTCGAGTCGACGGTCGGCCGCGGCACCGTCGTCACGGTCGTGAAGTGGGCGCGCTTCTAGTCGAGCAGTGGCTCGCCGGCTGCGCGCCGATGCGGGTCGTCGACGACGCGTCGGTGTCGGAGGTGCGCGAGGAGATCCGCCGCCAGGGCGGCACCCTGGGCCTGGGCAGCGAGGCCGTCGAGAGCCTGGCCGCGGCGGCGAGCGAGCTGGTGCACAACCAGCTCGCGCACGCGCGCGCGGGGGTGGTCGGCTTGCGCTCGATCACGCGCGCCGGCGTGCCCGGCCTCGAGGTCATCACCGCCGATCGCGGGCCAGGGATCGCGGCGCCGGCGGCGGCGCTGCGCGGCGAGCACGCGGGCGGGCGCGGCCTCGGCTTCGGCCTGTCGGCGGCGTGTCGCCTGGCCGACGAGGTCGACTTCGACGTGCGCCGGGGCGAGGGCACGTGCATCTGGGTGCGCAAGTTCGCCGCTCCGCCGGTGCTCCGCAGCGAGCTCGCCATCCTGGGCCGGCCCTGCGAGGGCGAGCCGGTGGCCGGCGATCACGCGGTCTTCCGGCGCGACGACGATGTGCTGCTCGCCGGGGTGATCGACGGCCTCGGCCACGGTCCGGCGGCGCGCGAGGCCTCAGACCGCGCGGTCGCCGCGCTCGCCGGCGCGGCCGCTCGCGATCCGCTCGCGCTCATCGGCGCGTGCGACCGCGCGCTCGAGGGCACGCGCGGCGCGGTCCTGGCGATCGCGCGCCTCGAGCTCGCGGCGGGCCAGTTGAGCCACGCGGGCGCCGGCAACGTGGCGAGCCGGATCTTCCAGCAGGGCACCCGGACCTCGTTCCTGAGCGCGGCGCGGGTGCTGGGCATGCGCCAGCCGCCGGTGCGCATCCCGCTCGAGACCGTGTCGCTGGGCAGCGACGCCGTGCTCGTCATGTTCACCGACGGCATCCTGTCCCGCGCGGACCTGACTCTCGAGCTCGAGCTGCTGCGCCAGCCGCCGCTGGTCATCGCGCACGAGGTGCTCGAGCGCTTCGGGCGCAAGAACGACGACGCGCTCGTGCTGGTCGCACGCCGGCGCTGACGCCCGCGCCCGGGCCACGCAGGCCGCGGCCCGCCGATCTCAGACGGCACAAGGGCGGGTGCAGGTAGAGGGACAGCGGGCTCGCCGCGCCCTCGAGCCGGCGGCGCGCAGCCGGGCGCGCTGGTCGTCGGAACAGAACCCCGCTCATCGCTGGCGGTCCGCTGCAAGGACCTGACCAGGAACCGATCGCGCCGCGGCCACGGCAGCGTGGGCATGCTGCACCGCGGCGCGCGCGAAAACTGCGGCACACTCCCGGCGACGCGCAAGACTTGCGCGCCGCTGCACGGCGCGGCGGCCAAGGCCCCGAGATCCTTTGCGGCACGTGCCTTGCTGTAGCGGGGTGATGTCATGGCTGCTGCCGCGTCCCCCCGCTTCGAGGCGCCTGCGTCCTCCGACTCCGACTCCGTGGAGGGCGCGTGCGCGCACTGCGGCCTTCCGGTCGACGCAGCGGGCGTGCGCTTCTGCTGCCGCGGCTGCGAGGCGGTCCATGGGTTGCTGCACCGCGAGGACCTGACCCGCTACTACGAGCTGCAGGGCGGTGCGGGTTGCCCGGTGCCACCGCTGCGCGACGAGCGCGCGGATCGGAAGTGGCTCGAGCCGATCGAGGCGCGCGTGGTCGCGGCGGCCGGGCCGGGCGGCGCGGGCGTGGCGCGCCTGCGCCTCGACGTGCAGGGCATGCACTGCGCCGCGTGCGTGTGGCTCATCGAGGAGCTGTTCCGCCGCCGCAAAGGCGCGCTGCGCGTCGACGTGAACCCGGCGCTCGGCACCGTCGACATGACCATCGGCGCCGACTTTCACCTGCGCGCCTGGGTGATCGACATCGAGCGCTTCGGCTACCAGCTGGGCCCCGCGCTCAAGCGCGCGGAGGGCCCGACCAGCACGCTGCTGTGGCGTCTGGGCGTGTGCGCCGCGCTGTCCATGAACGCGATGATCTTCGCCATCGCCATCTACGCCGGGCTCGAGGCCGGTCCGATCCGCGATCTCTTCGAGGCGCTGGTGTTCGCGATCTCGACCGCCTCGGTGGCGGTCGGCGGGCAGGTCTTCTTGCGCTCGGCCTACCACGCGCTGCGCCGGGGGCTCCTCCATATGGATCTGCCGATCGCGCTCGGCATCCTGCTGGCCTACGTGAGCTCCGCTGCCGCGTACGCCGCCGGGCGCGAGCGCGGCGTGTTCTTCGACACGCTGACCGTGTTCATCACCCTGATGCTGCTCGGCCGCTTCCTGCAGGAGCGCGTGCTCGAGCGCAACCGGCGGCAGTTGCTCGATTCAGACGGCGCCGAGGGGCTGTGGGCGCGGCGGCTCGCGGCCGACGTGGTCGAGCTGGTGCGTTGCCCCGAGATCCACGCCGGTGACCGTCTGCTGGTCGCGGCCGGGGATCTGGTGTGCGTCGATGCCGTGCTCGACGAGGTGGAGGCGTCGTGCTCGCTCGACTGGATAAATGGTGAGAGCACGCCGCGCACGTTCGTGCGCGGCGACGTCCTGCCTGCGGGCGGCTTCAACGTGGGCCAGCGGCCGCTGCGCGCGATCGCGTGCACCGACTTCGCCGCCGGCGCGCTGACCGATCTGCTGCGCGTCCCCACGGTGCGCGCCGCCGACGCCGCGCGCGCCACGCCGTGGTGGCGGCGGCTGGCGAGGATCTACGTGACCGCGGTGCTCGGCGTCGCCGGCGCCACGTTCGCCGGCTGGCTGATCGTCGGGGGCGACGCCACGCGCGCGCTGGAGGCCACCGCGGCGGTCCTGATCGTCACCTGCCCGTGCGCGTTCGGCATCGCGACGCCGCTCGCCTACGAGCTCGCACAGGCAGGCCTCCGCCGCGCTGGGCTGCTGGTCCGCTCGGCGGGCTTCCTCGATCGCGCCGTCGCGGTGCGCCAGATCGTCTTCGACAAGACCGGCACGCTCACCACCGGTGCGCTCGTGCTCGTCGACACCGTGCCGCTCGATCGCCTGCGCGGCCAGGAGCATAACGTGATGTACACGCTCGCGGCCTCGACCACGCACCCAAAGAGCGCCGCCGTGCGCGACGCGCTGGCCGCACGCCACGCGCGCTTCCTCGCCGGCGTGCCGGTGACCGAGCGGGCGGGGCGCGGCGTCGAGCTGACGCTCGAGGGCCACGTGTACCGGCTGGGCGCACCGGCGTGGGCGGCGCCCGGGCCGCAGCCCGCCGACGCGGACGTGGTGTTCTCGATCGATGGCGAGCGTCGCGTGGCGCTCACCACGCACGAGGAGCCTCGCCCCGACGCGGCCATCGAGGTCAGCCGGCTCGTCGCCGACGGGTTCCACGTCAGCGTGCTCTCCGGCGACACCGCGGCCAAGACCACGGCGCTGGCGGCGCGCCTGGGCCTCGCCGTCGAGCGCGCGCTCGGCGGTCAGTCGCCCTACGACAAGGCGGCCTGGCTGAGCGCCCACGATCGGCAGGACACGCTCATGATCGGCGACGGCATCAACGACGCTGTCGCGGTCGAGCGCGCCTTCTGCTCGGGCACGCCCGCCATCGATCGGCCGTTCCTGCCCGCGCGCTCCGACTTCTACTTCGTGACCGCCGGGCTGCGGCCGGTCCGGCTCGCGCTCACCGTAGCGCGCGCGCTCCAGCGCGTGAACCGCCGAAACCTGACCATCGCCGTCGTCTACAACCTCGCCACGGTCGGCCTGGCCGCCGCGGGCCTGATGTCACCGCTGCTGTGCGCGGTGGTCATGCCCGTGTCGTCGCTCACCGTCGTGCTGTCGAGCACCCACGCCCTCTCGCGAAGGAGTCCGCTTTGGAGGTCCTAGTCCTGCAAGTCTTCGTCAGCCTGCTGCTCGTGCTGGGCTCGCTGCTGCTGTTCTCGTACAGCATGCGCCAGCGCGACCACGAGCAGTCGGATCGGCTGTCGCTGCTGGCCATCGAGCGCGACGATGCGCCGCCCGCTCCGAAGCGAGAGCTGCCATGAGCACGCCGGCCGTGCCGGCCGCTCCGGGCACCGTGCGCATCGTCTACAACGACAAGGTCACGCGCCAGTTCATCGCGGCGTCGGTCGTCTTCGTGCTGGTCGGGCTGCTCGTGGGCGTGCTCATTGCCGTTCAGCTGGCGTGGCCGGGCACCAACGTCGGGCCCTACTTCTCGTACGGCCGGCTGCGCCCGCTGCACACCAACGCGGTGATCTTCGCCTTCGTCGGCAACATGATCTTTGCCGGCATGTACTACTCGACGCAGCGCCTGCTCAAGGTGCGCATCGCGTCGGATCGGCTGGCGGCGTTCCACTTCTGGGGCTGGCAGGCGATCATCGTCGCGGCTGCGGTGACGCTCCCTCTCGGCTTCACCCAAGGAAAGGAGTACGCCGAGCTCGAGTGGCCCATCGACCTCGCGATCACCGTGGTCTGGGTCATCTTCGCGGTGAACTTCTTCTGGCTGCTCGCCCGGCGCGCGGAGAAGCACCTCTACGTCGCGGTGTGGTTCTACATCGCGACCATCGTCACCGTGGCCGTGCTCCACATCGTGAACGCGCTCTCCCTGCCGCTGACGCTCACCAAGAGCTATTCGGTATACGGGGGCGCGAAGGACGCGCTGGTGCAGTGGTGGTACGGGCACAACGCGGTCGCGTTCTTCCTCACTACGCCCGTCCTCGGCATCATGTACTACTACGTGCCGAAGGCGGCGGACCGCCCGGTGTACTCGTACCGGCTGTCCATCATCCACTTCTGGGCCCTCGTGTTCATGTACATCTGGGCGGGCCCCCACCACCTGCTCAACACCGCCCTCCCCGACTGGGCGCAGACCCTCGGCATGGTGTTCTCGCTGATGCTGTGGGCGCCCAGTTGGGGCGGCATGCTGAACGGCCTTCTGACGCTGCGGGGCGCGTGGGCGAAGCTGCGGGTCGACCCTGTTCTCAAGTTCTTCGCGGCGGCGCTGACGTTCTACGGCATGGCCACGCTCGAGGGGCCGCTCCTCTCGATCAAGGGCGTGAGCAGTCTCGCGCACTACACCGACTGGATCG
>JBKJOI010000069.1:0-3317 GCA_046595695.1 Haliangiales bacterium
TTCCAAGCAGAGTCGATCCCAAGGATTCTCGCCCATGCCTCCCAAGGTATACTGGGTCGGCGACTATCGAGCGTTGGCACGGCGCATCTCTAGTTTACGCAAACGAAAGTTCGGCCACCGGCAACTCCCGAGCCAGACGCTGGAAGCGCGATCCGTTCAAATCAGCTCTGAAGTAGCTGGCATCCAGCGCATCGGTTCCTTCGACGTCGAGCAGAAGGACTCAGCCTGGACGACAAGTACGGCAAGAACCGCCGGCTCCGGTCGACGACTCAGGAAATGATCAGCCGCGACGATCGTACTCTCAACAAGGACGCACAACGCGGGCTCAGATGGCCTCCCCGCTCGGCATCCACGCTCCCACCCCGTAGCTGAACCAGCAAGAACTTCGCCACGTTAGACCCCCAGCCCCCGCTAGGGAGCTGAAGCCACAGGCACGTCTGCATGCTGATCTCCATGCCTGGGTCATCGGCGGTTTACGACAGCAGTTGCGAACTTTCTTTCGAGAATCATTCGCGAGTCGGGACGCTGCCTTAGCTGCCGTTCAGGCCGGAAACGCTGCACCCTGACAGCGTAGTCTGAGAGTCGTAGTGTAGAAGTGAGTTGCCTTCGCGAGCGACTCATCGTAAACGCGAATTTGGGACTCGGGTCGTCGGTACCTGACAACGCTGTCCCGTCGAAGCCCGACGCGGACATCGTCGATCGAGTGCATGTGTGTCGAGACCGCTCTGATTCTCGATGGTTGGCGGAGCTGTGCCTAGATTGTAGGGAGGCCCGCGTCACGGCTACTGGCATACCCGTAGGTTAGAGAAAAGGGACCAATGGACGACTTCAAAGCACTTGGCACCTTCCTCGCCGACAGCAGTGGCTTCAAGCTGCTGGTCGACGTCCTCTTCGTGGTGGTGGCTGGATGGGTCATCAAGAGGGCGGGGGTGCGGAAGCTGAGACTGCTGTTGGCCCCACCGAAGGCGAACGCGAAGAGGTCGAAGATGCCGGTTGGCACGACGGGCAACAGGAGGGTGAGGCATGCGCAACTAAAGGAACAGAAGCGGCTCCAGGCCGAGAAGCAGCGGAAGACCAAGCCTCGGCGGCTTCCTCCGAAGCGCTAGCGCTCGTGGAGTTCCAAGCACTCCTGGAACTCAATGGCGGCATACGACGCAGGGGAGCGGCGAACTGGGTGGCGAGCAGGGTAGTCCTTGGGTCCTGCTAGGAGAGGGAGATGGCGAGCGCGAGGAGTCGGCGACGGAGTTCCGTCGAATCTTCCGAGGCCAGCCATGCGGCGAGAGCAGCGCCCAACTCGGCGCCGATAGGGTCGCTTGCTACAGTGCTACGGTCGCTGGCCAGTTGGGGCAGCCTTTGGCCAGCGCCCCCGCCACTAAGTATTGGAAGTTCCTGGGGGACCCGTGATGCCTGACCCGACGCGCCTCCCCTATTCCTTAACACCGTCCCCGAAAGTGAAATGGGGGACGGGAATGGCCATGGCCTGGGGCCAGCTGAGGCCGGCGCACAGGACGTGGAGGGCGCGCACGAAGCCGGCGTGGCCGACGAGCAGGTGCGGCGCACCTTCGGGCGTCAGACCGGCGAGCCAGGCGGCGGCGCGCAGGGCGACGGCGCGGGCGGATTCGCCGGCGGGCGGGCCGGTGTGCTCCCAGTCCTGGAGCCAGGCGGTGTACGCGGCGGCGTCGGTGCGGGCGATATCGGGCCACGAGTGGCCTTCCCACGCTCCGTAGTCGATCTCGAGGAGGCGCTCGTCGAGCACGTGGCGGACGCCGCGCGCGGCCGCGACCAGGCGCGCGGTGGCGGCGCAGCGCGAGAGCGGCGAGCTCCAGACGGTCGTCACGGGCATGCCGGCGAGGGCCGCGAGCACGCCGCGGGCGACGTCCTCGTGGCGCCCGACGATCGGGACGTCGGCGCGGCCGATCGGGCCCGCGGAGGGCCGCGAGTCGGTGGCGGCGTGGCGGATCACCAGGATCTTCATGGCGCCGCGAGCGTGAACACGAGCACCAGCAGCAGGGCACACTCGGACACCTGCTGCGTGGCGCCCAGGAAGTCGCCGGTGACGCCGCCGGCGCGCACGTGGAAGCGCCACCCGCACACGAGCGTCACGGCGGCGGAGACGAGCGCGAGCGTGAGCGCGGCCGACGAGGGCAGCCCGCCGTACCAGACCAGGGCGACGACGAGCAGCACCGGCCAGAGCGTGGCGCCCACGGCCTGCGGCCAGGCGGCGCGCGCGACGGTGCGACTACGCGCCGCGGCGTCCATGGTGACGTAGGGAAGCGCGACCATGAGCCAGACCGGCAGGGCGCGCGAGAGGCACTGCGTGACGACGAGCGCGAGCGGCGCGTGCACGCCGAGGCGCGCGAGCAGGGCCACGCGCAGGATCATGACGATGATCAGCGCGGCGGCGCCGAAAGCACCGATGCGGCTGTCCTTCAGGATCTCGAAGAGCCGCGTGCGATTGTAGGCGCCGCCCAGGGCGTCGGCGGTGTCGGCGAGGCCGTCCTCGTGGAAGGCGCCGGTGACCAGCAGCGTGGTCGCGACGACCAGCGCCCCGGACACCAGCGGGCCGGCCGGCTCGCTCGCCACCCACACGCCAGCATAGACCACGCCGAGCAGCGCGCCGACCGCCGGGAACCATGCCGACGTCCAGCGCCACTCGGCGTCGGAATAGGGGAAGCCACCCACGGGCACGCGGGTCAGGAACGTGACCGAAGCTCGGCCGGCGCGCAGCCACAGGCGCAGGTGGGCGACGCTGGCCGCGAGCACGCCGAGCGCGCGCCGTGCAGGAACCGGTGCGGTCGCGCTGGCACGCTTGCCGGGCATCAGCGCTCGGGGACGCCCGCCGCCTCGAACGTGGCCATGCCCGCGTGCAGCGTGCACGCCAGATCGACGATCGGCAGCGCGGTGAGCGCTCCCGAGGCCTCGCCCAGGCGCAGCCCGAGATCGAGCAGCGGCCGCGCGTCGAGGGCCTCGAGGATGCGCGTGTGCCCGGCCTCGCGTGAGCGGTGCGCGAACAGCAGGTAGGGACGTACCGCCGGGCACAGCCGGAAGAGCGCGAGCGCCGCCGTCGACACGATGAAGCCGTCGACGAGCACGGCGATGCGCCGCTCGGCCGCGCGCCCGATCGCGCCGAGCAGCGCCGCGATCTCGCGCCCGCCGACCGCCTGGACCACGCGCGCCGCGCCCTCGCCACGGACGCGTGCGGCGGCGCGCGCGACCACCTTGCGCTTGGCGCTCAGCGCGGCGCCGGTCACGCCGGTGCCCGCGCCGGTGAGCGCGCTGGCGTCGGTGTCGAGCAGCACGGTCGCGATCGCCGCGGC
>JBKJOI010000221.1:0-20654 GCA_046595695.1 Haliangiales bacterium
CCCCACGAGGGTCGACGACGTGTGAATCGACGACGTCCAATGCTCGAGCCCGTCTTCTTGCCGACGAAGTCGACGTGCCAGAAGCAACCCGGCGATCAAGCTCCGCGCGCGATGACCTTTCGACGGCTACCTGCACCTGGCGCCCGAGGCCGAGATCGCCGCGTTCGTCGCGGCGGCGCACGCGCCTCCGACGATCAGCCCGCACTACCAGCCCGGCGAGGTCGACGCCTTCGTGGACAAGATCATCGCGTTCACTCTGGAGCACGACATGGACGGCATCGACGTGGACGTCGAGGCGCCGAACCGGATGGGGCCGGCCTACGACACGTTCATCGCGAAGCTCGAGGCCAAGGCCAATCCGCTCGGGCTCCCGGTCACCGCGGCGGTCGCGCCCTGGGTGCAGTCGGGCATGTCCGATGAGACGCTGCGCTCCTTCGACTTCATCACGGTGATGTCGTACGACAACGCCGGGACCTGGACCGGCGCGGGTGAGCACAAGATCGTGCTCGGCGTGCCCTTCTACGGCTACTGCTGGGGCAACTGCGGCGGCGGCCAGAGCAGCTTGTACATCCTCTACAAGGACCTCCTGGCCCGCTTCCCCGAGGCCTGGAACACCGACTGGATCGACGTGGGCGGCGCGAAGTACTCCTACAACGGCGTCGCCACGATGCAGGCGAAGACCGAGCTCGCCGCGCAGTACGGCGGCATCATGATCTGGGAGCTCGGCGGCGACGTCGACACCGGCAACGTCCGTTCGTTGCTGGTGGCCATCCAGGACACGCTCTGAGACGGCGCGGCGCTACGGCGCGATCGTGAAGCCGCCCGGGGCGAGCGCGGTGGTGTCGAGCATGCCGCCGACGGGCACGTACAGCGTGCCGCCCGCCATGTGGTCGTACGGGAAGAAGTGGCCGTCGCTGCTGCCGAGCTCGACGCCGTCGTCGTTGCGCAGGGAGACGACGGTCGCGCCGCCCTCCGGGGGCAGGGCCAGGGACACGAAGCGACGCCACTCGACGCGGCCGGCGGCGTCGACGAGGCCGACGCGGTAGGTCTGCGGCGGGCCGATGATCGCGGGCGCGATGCCGTTCACGGTCTGGATGCGCGTGAAGATGGCGCTGGCCTGGTAGTCGCTCACCCACTGCGTGTTGCAGTAGCCCATGATGTCGGTGTGCGTGGCAGGGCTCTTGAGCTTGTCCTCGCCGGCGTCGTAGCCCCACGTGCCGATACCGCCGCCTTCGTAGGGGAAGTTGGGATCGACGCCGGAGGGACCGCCGCACCCGACGTGGCGACGGCCCATGGTGTGGCCGACCTCGTGGAGCGAGGTGTCGAGCAGCAGGTCGCCGGGGAACGAGACTCCGACGGACGCGAACAGGAACGGGTTGTTCGCTGACGGCACGTTGCCGAGCCCGACGACGCAGCTGCCGTTGCAGAACGCGCCGAAGGTCGTCGCCGGTGAGCTGATGCCGTAATAGTAGTGGTTGGCGGGCGCGTTGTCCGCCTGACGCACGCCGCCGAGGTCATCCAGCCACTGCGACCAGCTCGCCGAGCTCGAGATCACGTAGCTCAGATCCACCGGCGCGTGCATGGTGACCTCGACGTCGGCGACCGGGTACATCGCCTTGAAGGCCTTGCGGTAGGCCGCGATCGCCGCGGCGTCAGAGGGGGGCAGGCGGCCGGTGCCATCGGCGTTGTAGCGGAACGGCACGAGCACGAGGTGGAGCGGGCCGTTGGGGCTGACCGCACCCAGCGCGGCGGTGCCGGTGGCGGGGTAGCGCGCGCCCGCGGTGGAGCCGGGCATGGCGGGCGCTCCGACGACCTCGTGCAGCGAGGCCTCGAACACCGAGGTGCTCTTGATCGCCGTGCCGGGCACCTTCATGCGCAGCGCGCCGGTGGGCGCGTCGCCCGAGCCGGTGGTGACCTGCTGCTGCGCGGTGTACAGCACGCCGTCGATCGTGACGCGTGCCTCGATCGGTCGCGCCGTGAAGCCCGGATCGACCGCGACCGCGATCGCGAACATGCAGTCGGCGCCTTCGACCACGGGCGCATTGCGGGGCGAGACCGCGCTGCCATTGCGCGCGAGCGGCACGCCGACCGTCTGGAAGATCGCGACCTCTTCGATGCGGATGCCGGCCGCGAGCGGGCTGACCTCGGGCTCGGGCTCGGGCTCGGGCTCGGGCTCGGGCGACGCGGCGTCGACGCCATCGACGGGCGGTGCGGCATCGACGCCATCGACTGGGGGCGGCAGGCCGGCGTCGACACTCCCGGGCGGGAGCTCGCTGTCGTCATCACCTTCGTTGCCGGCGCCTTCGCCGCCCGTCACGAGCCCGGTGCAGCCCATGAGGCAGCCCACCATCGCGAAAGATGCCAGTCGTGTCGCACGCATGACCGCCCTCCTGTGCATTCGAGGGGCCATGCGGCAGACGACGCAATGACGTGGGGTTGCATGGCCCCAGCCTGGGGGAATTGTCTCCGGTTTCCGCAGAGTGAGAATCCGGCGCAGCGGTGCGCGGCCCCAGGGGCCTGACCCCAGTTCGCTTCGTGTGACATCGCCAGTCGCTTGCGTCGCATCGGCGACTGTTGCTAGGGTGCGCAAATTCTTGGTCCGGACCGTGGCGCGGGAGCGGGTGCTCCCGAGGTTGTCGTGTCAGGCGGTGGCCCATGCAGTGTCAGGTGACCCATGTGGAAGACGAGAATCTTTGCCGCATTCTTGCTGGTAGCCCCGACGATGGTCGGGGTCGCCCGCGCCCAGCAACCCGCTCCCGTTCCGGAGCAGCCACCACCGACACGAATCGTCACGGGTCTGGTCGAGGACTCGAGTAGTCGCGCGCCCCTCGCGGGCGCCGTGATCAAGCTCAAGGGCACCACGATCGAGACGACCACCGACCAGGATGGGTTCTTCGTTCTGAGCGGTCTGCCCACGGGCGATCTGATCTTCGAGGTGGCCGCGGCGGATCATGACCCGACCGACGTCGTGATGGCCTTCGGCCACGGCTCGCTGCGCGTGGCGCTCGTCGCCACCGGCGGCGCGGTCGCGCCGCCCACCCCGTCGCCGCCGCCCGCCGCCGCCACGCGTCGCGTGTCGGGCATCGTCACCCAGAAGGGCAGTGGCGATCCGGTGATCGGCGCGATGGTGCAGGTCAAGGGCACCACGTTCGGCGCGCTGACCGAGGCCGATGGCACCTTCGTCATCGACGGGCTGCCGATCGAGGACCTCGTGCTCGAGGTCAGCGAGGTCGAGCACGACACGCGCATCATCAAGGTCGGCGCGGCCCAGAACGAGGTCGACGTCGTCCTCTCCATGGTCGTCGGCGAGGTCATCGTCATCGAGCAGCGCGCCCCGCGCATCACCCGGCAGAACATCGCCAACGGCGCCTCGGTCGTGCGCGGCGACGAGCTGTCGCGCGTCTCCTCCGACACCGTCGACGACGCCATGCAGGGCAAGGTCGCCGGCGCCAACATCCAGGCCAACTCCGGCGCGCCCGGCGGCGGCGTGCAGGTGCGCCTGCGCGGCGTCTCGACCATCAACGGTCAGTCCTCGCCGCTCTACGTCGTCGACGGCGTGGTCATCAGCAACGTGGCCATCCCGTCCGGCATCTCGGCGGTCACCGGGTCCTCGGCCGGCTCGAACGCGTCGAGCACGCAGGACAATCAGGTCAACCGCATCGCCGATATCGACGTCAACGACATCGAGACCATCGAGATCCTGAAGGGCGCCTCGGCGGCTGCCCTCTACGGCTCGAAGGCCGCGAACGGCGTCGTCATCATCACGACCAAGCGCGGCCGCGGTAACAAGTTCCGCGCCAGCGTGACGCAGCGCTTCGGCTTCGCGCAGCGCTCGAACCGGCTCGGCGCGCGCAAGTTCAACACCGTCGACGAGGCGGTCGAGGCCTTCGGCCCGGGCGCCGCCGATCACTTCGTGCCCGGGCGCGTCTTCGACCACGAGGCGGAGCTGACCGGGGAGACGAACTTCGGCTCCGAGACGGCCGCGACCATCTCGGGCGGCGGGAACTCGTCCAACTACATTGCCTCGCTGCTCATCAAGGACGAGCCCGGGATCATCATCGGCACCGGCTACGAGAAGCAGTCGTTCCGGCTCGGCGTCGCGCGCGACTTCGGCAACCGCTTCAAGCTGACCCTGTCGGGCAACTTCATCCACGCCGACACGGCGCGTGGCATGACCAACAACGACAACGCCGGTGTCTCGCACTACATGGTCTTCCCGTTCACGCCCAGCTTCCTCGACCTGCGCCCCAACGCCGACGGCACCTACCCGTCGAATCCCTTCGTCGGCGCCGGCACCAACCCGCTGCAGACCGTCGCGCTCATGAGCGACAGCGAGGAGGTCTGGCGCTTCCTCGGCTCCGCCGCCGGCAGCCTGCGCATCTTCACCAGCGAGAACCACGACGTGAACCTGGTCTCGAACCTGGGCATCGACCGCTTCCAGCAGCACAACAGCCTGCTCTTCCCGCCCGAGCTCTTCTTCGAGCCGGCCGACGGGTTGCCCGGGACCTCGCTGTCCGCGAACGGCGACAGCTTGAACGTGAACGCCGGGACCAGCGTCTTCTACGCGTTCACGCCCACGTCCAAGAAGTGGCGCAGCGCCAGCGCCCTCGGCTTCCTGTACGAGTCGCGTGATCTCGACACCGTCTACGTGACCAGCCGCAGCCTGAACGCCGGGCAGTCGAACCTCGACGCCGGCAGCAACATCGACGTCTCCCAGCTCCGCCAGCGCGTCCAGGATCGCGGCGCCTTCCTCCAGGAAGAGGTGCTGCTGCTCGACGAGAGCCTGTCGGTCCTCGTCGCCATCCTCGCCGAGCAGTCGAGCGTCAACGGCGATCCGTCGAAGCTCTACTTCTACCCGAAGGTCGCCTCCACCTACCGGATCCCGGGGCTCGAGGCGAACTTCGACCTGCTGCGCGTGCGCTTCGCCTACGGCGAGGCGGGCAACCAGCCGCTCTACGGTCAGAAGTTCACCCCGCTCGTGGCCACCGACAACATCGAGGGCAACGCCGGCATCCGCAACGGCGGCGTCGCCGGCGATCCGAACATCGAGCCCGAGCGGCAGCGTGAGTTCGAGGCCGGCGTCGACGCCGTCGCCTGGGAGGGCCGCGTCGTCGTCGAGCTCACCGGCTACCAGCGCAACGTGACCAACCTGCTGCTGCAGCGGACCCTGGCGCCGTCGACCGGGTTCACGACCCAGTTCTTCAACGGTGGCGAGCTGCGCAACCGTGGCATCGAGCTCATGCTCCAGGTCGAGCCGGTCAAGACCAGCAACTTCCTGTGGACCTCGCGCGCGGTCTTCTCGCTGAACCGCAGCCGGATCGTCGATCTGCCCGTGCCCGCCTTCCTGACCGGCGGCTTCGGCACCGGCCTGGGCGCCTTCCGCATCGAGGAGGGCGCGTCGGCCACGCAGATCGTCGGTAACGACGGGCTCAAGGCCGACGGCACCTGCTGCGAGGTGCGCGTGGTCGGCGACACCGAGCCGACCTTCCGCGTCTCGTTCGTGAACAACTTCACCATCGGCGACTTCGGCGTGACGTCACTGTGGGACTGGCAGCAGGGCTCGGAGGTCATCAACCTCACGCGCTTCCTGTACGACCTCGGGCAGAACACCCCCGACTTCGCGACCGCGGGCGCGCAGCGCCTGATGGACCAGGAGACCTCCGCGGGCGTCTACGTCGAGGACGCGACCTTCTTCAAGCTCCGCGAGGTCTCGGTCTCCTACGCGCTCCCCGAGAGCTTCATCAGCGAGCTCGGCCCGCTGACCGGCGGCACCATCAGCCTGAGCGGCCGAAATCTACTGACCATCAGCAACTACTCCGGGCTCGACCCCGAGGTCTCCAACTTCGGCAACCAGCCCATCGCGCGCAACATCGACGTGGCGCCCTATCCGCCCAGCCGGAGCTTCTGGCTCTCGCTGACGGCGGCCTTCTAGGAGATGACGACCATGATGAAGATCATGCTCAGGACCTTCGCGACGCTCGCGCTCGTGGCCTCGACCGCGGCCTGCGACCTCGACGTGCCGGATCTCAACAACCCTGGCCTCGACGACCTGTCGGAGAACCCGACCCGCTCGAAGGTGCTGGCGGCGGCCACCGGGCTGCTCATCGGCAACCGCATCGGCTACTCGGCGGCCAACGGCTACGTCTCGCACCTCGGTATCATCGGCCGCGAGTCGTACAACTTCGACGCGGCCGACCCGCGCTACATCACCGAGCTGCTCGCCTCCGCTCAGCTCGACCCGGGCAGTGGCGCCTTCGGCGGGAACTTCTGGAACGCGCCGTACGCCAACATCCGCAGCGGCCACACGCTGCTGCACGCGCTCGACGTGGTGCTCGGGATGACCGACGCCGAGAAGGAGGCCACGCGCGGGTTCGCCAAGACGATCCAGGCGCTCGACTTCCTGATCGTCCTCAACACCCGTGACGTGAACGGCGCTCCCATCGACGTCGATCGCCCGATCGAGGAGCTGGCGCCGATCGCCACCAAGGCCGAGGTGCAGGCGCACATCCTCCTCTTGCTCGACGAGGCCAAGGCTCACCTCGCGGCGGGCGGCGACGTCTTCCCCTTCAAGCTGTCGAGCGGGTTCGCCGGCTTCGACACGCCGGCCACGTTCCTGAAGTTCAACCGCGCGATCAAGGCGCGGGTCGACATCTACGCCGGGAACTTCGACGCCGCTCTGGTCGATCTGACCGAGTCGTTCATCTCCTCGGATCCGCTCGACCCCAAGCTGAACGTCGGCGTCTACTACTCCTACGGCACCGGCTCGGGCGACGTGCGCAACGGCCTCATCGATCCCAACCTCTTCGCGCACCCGTCGATCGTCACCGACGCGGATCTCAAGGTCAACGGCGACATCGACGATCGCGTCACCCGCAAGATCGTCACCGTCGAGTCGCGCACCGTCCAGGGGCTGACCTCGGACAAGGGCTTCACGATGTACCAGGAGACCAGCGCGCCCACGCCGCTCATCCGCAACGAGGAGCTGATCCTGCTGCGCGCCGAGGCGAACATCGGGCTCGGCAACCTTGCCGTGGCGGCCGACGACATCAACTTCGTGCGCGTGAGCTCGGGCGGCCTCGCGCCGCGCCTCGACCTCGTCGCGGGCAACATCCTCGCGGAGCTGCTCAAGCAGAAGCGATACTCGCTCCTCTTCGAGGGCGGTCATCGCTGGATCGATCTACGGCGCTACGACCTGCTCGACACCCTGCCGATCGACGTGGCGGGGCATGTCGTGCACCGGGCCTTCCCGCTGCCGATCTCCGAGACCGATCCCCGCTAAAGGCGGCGAAGCCGAAACTCTCGCGACCGTCTACTGCCGGCCCGGCAGTGCCCCTCGCGACCGCCTACTGCCGGCCCCGCAGTACGCGCCGGTTCCGTTCACCGAGCGCACTGCGTCGCGCCCCGCGCCACCGTCATGGTGCGTGCCCCATGCGGACCATCAGCCTCTGCCTCTGCTCCCCCGTACCCAAGCCAGGACCCGGGACGCGGCCCCGGAGCGCATCGGAGGCACCACCCGCCCCGCCCCCTCAACAGCCAGCTGCAGGCGCGCAACGAAGCCAACCACCGGCGCTCAACCATGCGCCGACCGTCGCCAGAGCGCCGACCCGCTCCACGTCCCGCCAACGATCCGTCGGCGACCGCACGACCGGCCGGTCCGACTAGCCCTCGAGCTTCTCGATGATGAGCTCGATGAACTCCTTCGAGCCGAGCTCGCGGTACGAGTGGCTCTCCTCGAACCACTGCACCACCACGTCTGCCTGACCTTCCTTCATCTTGCCCGGGACCGAGCCGCGGTTGCTGATCTCGACCAGCCGGCCGATCACCGCATCCGAATTTGGATGGTCGGCGTAGCGCTTCCGCAGCCAGGTGAAGATCAGGTAGACGAGCGCGGGGTCCGCGTCATCGACCAGCGCGAACGAATCAGCGGCGCTCATGGTGCCCTCCTCGATGCCTTCGAGGATGCGGAGTGCGGCGCGCTGCTCTTGCTCTAGTGCCATGGGCGCAATCTAGCACTGACGCCGCCACGAACGGACAACTGCTCGGAGAATCAGCGACGAATCATGTCCCCTGGCCGTGCTCCCAGAAGAACACCCCGTGGCCGGTGGGGTCCCTCACGATGAGCTCGGTCGTCCCGTAGAAGTGCGCGTGGGGGTAGGTCTCGAACGATGACCGGTGGAGCACGACGCTGGGGGGGAAGGCGAATCGAGGCGAGCGGAGAGAAGCATGCGGCGCGGCGGCAGCGCGAAGGCGGCCGCCGCGCGGCAGCGGCGCTGCTACAGGGTCTTCAGGTACTCGAGCAGGTCCTTCAGCTTGCCGGTCTCGTTCTTCCAGTCGACGTTGCCGTTGAACTGCGCCGAGTAGTGGCCGGTGTTCGAGCTGCCCGAGAGCCGGGTGTCGAAGATCGCTGCGCTCGTGCCGGCGGCGCGATCCCACGTGAAGCCGACCTGCTTCTGATCGAAGGTCAGGTTGCCACGGTAGAACGTGACCGGGCGGATACCGGTGAGCAGCGCGTGCAGCGTCGGGACCGAGCCGTTGTGCAGGTAGGGCGCGCGCGCCCAGATGCCATCGAGCGGCACGGCGCCGTAGCCGTAGGTCGGGTTCACGATCTCCGAGTCGGGGAGCGGCAGGCCGTCGGCGCCGTTGCAGACGGTCGCATCGGGGCAGGTCAGGCGCAGCACCCTGGTGAGGGCGCCGATGGTGAAGGGCGTCCACAGGATGGCGCGGTTGGCATCGGTGCCGACGATCTCGGGCGCGAAGTGGTTGCTGTTGCCGGGCGCGTGGCACGAGGCGCAGTTGGCGTCGTAGAGCACCTTGCCGCGCGCGGCGGACTTGTTGTCGACGTCGAACGGGTAGGGCGTGGCGGGCAGGTTCGCCGTGAAGCGCGTGGTGCGCACCGCGTTGTCGAGGCTGACGGCGGCCGGGTTCTTGACCACGCCGAACTCGGCGGCGAGGTTACGGTGCAGCGGGCTGCCGATGCTGCCGTCCCACTGAGCGACCGGGCGATCGTTCTGGCGCCACACGCTCATGATGTCGATCTCGGCGGGCGCGGGGGGCAGGATGGCCGCCAGCTGCGCGGGCGTGAAGTTCGCGGGGTTCACGATGATCGCGATGCCGGCGCCGATGGCGTCGAGGTAGCCGGGCTTGGGCGTCGACAGGCTGGGCGCGTTGGGCACGTTGTACGTGTACGCGCCGAGGGTGGCCGCGGTGCGCGCGGCGCCACCGTTCACGGCCGCCTTGAAGTTGCCCATCATCGTCTCGGCGACGCCAGGTGAGAGGAAGATGGCGCGTTCCATCTGCTCCTGGAAGGCCATCGTGGGATCATCGCCAAAGATGAAGTTCGCCGGCTTGGCCAGCAGGGCGGCGCGGAAGATGTCCGCGGTGTACTTCGGCGAGTTCACGGTGGCGAACACGGCGCCGCCGAACTGGCTGAAGGTGGTGTTCGGGCCACCGATGATCGGCAGCATGATGCCGCCCGGGCCGACGACGCGACCGCTGTGGCAGCCCGCGCAGGTCAGCTGCACGACCTGGACGTTGACCGGGCCCGCGGGCGTCTGGACCGCCGGCACCGAGCCGGTGAAGCCCACGCCGAGCGGCAGCACGCGGTTCGGCTCGAGGATGTCGCGCGACAGGCCGACCGGCGCGAAGTAGTCGGTGGGCGCGCCCCAGATCTCCGGCATGACCTCGGGGAACAGCCGGAACATGACCATCGGGATGCCGGAGTTACCCAGCGCGCCGTTCTTGAAGGCCTTGAAGTCAGCCTCGTTCGCCTGGATGTAGTTGACCAGCGCCAGCGCGCGCCTGGCCCGTTCGGTGTTCCAGTCGGAGGTCGAGCTCGCGTTGGACTGGACCGTGCCCTCCTCCTCGGGCTCGTTGCCCACATCGCCGACGCCGCAGGCTGACGTCCCGAGTGCGCAAGCCACGAGTACGCCGCGAAGAAGAGTTCCTAGTTCCAATCCGACATTTGCCTTCATGTACGGCTCCTTACAGGGGGTAGTGCTTCTGCCCTGGAATTTCACCGTGCAGCTGGATGCAGACGATCGTCAATTTGTAAGCAATGTAAGCGAACTTGGCTTTCTAACTGTCAATGCTATGACATGGTAACTGCTAGAGATTATGGCAGGGTGACAAGAATGCGTATTTCGACATACATTTAGAATTCGACATGGCCCCGTCGGCGCAAAGTAGGCGACTGGATGCAGCGCTCCTACTTTGCCGCAGGAAAGCTCATGTTTTCGCGTGGAGGCTAGGTTCACCCAGCCGCGCCGCTCCCACGCCTTCAAGATCTTGCTGATGCTCTGCCGCGAGGTCGCCAGGAGGCGCGCCAGCTCGCCTTGCGAGAAGGCCAATCCGGGTGCCGACGGACCATCATCCGGAGTGCCGAGTAGATGACGCTGCTAGCCCGGCGCGCTCGCGGCCGGGATCTCTCGGGTCGCCAGCGTCGCCTCGACCATGCGCTCGAAGAACACCTCGAGCGTCTCCTGCACCGCCGGTGACTCGAGGATCCCCAGCACGCGGGCGATCGCCTCGAAGGTGGCGAGCCCGCCGTCCTTGGGCTCGCGACGCAGCCGGTAGCGCGTCGGCGGCCCCGGCGGCAGGGTCACGCGCTCGGCCTCCTCGAGGCCCGGGATCCGGCGCAGCGCCTTGCTGGCCTGCCGCCAGCTGCCGTCGGGCACGATGAGCGTGATGGGCCGGTCGTCCGCCTGCACGAGCGCCCGGCTGAGCGGCTGCGCGTCGTCCGCGGGGTAGAGCACGAGGATCCGGCGCGCGCGGGTGTGCAGGTCGCGCAGATCCACGGGCTGGTCGCGGTGGCCGTGCACGCGCAGCTCGCTGTTGCTGAGCGTGCGCAGCGCGAGCGGCCCGGTCGCGGTGGGCTTCGCGACCTCGCGGCGGTGCATGACCAGCACGATCCGCGTGGCCAGCGCCAGGCGCGGCGCGTCCGCGCAGATGCACCGGTCGAGGTGCATCCGGCAGTGCTCGCAGCGCACCGCGCGCTTGGATCGCGTTCCCATGGGCTCAAGCCCTTAGCGCGGAGACCCGCGCCGCACAAGCGCGGACACGCGCGCGCGGAGCGCATCGAGGTGGACGGAATACTCGCTCGCCACCGCACGCGTGGCATCGGGATCATGGGAATCGTCCCAGCTGCGGCTTGGCCGGGCCTCGCCGACCTGCAGCGATCTGCTGCAAAGTTGTGAAACCTCTCGTAGAGTCCCCTTCGCGTTCAAGGCCATCGAGAGCGGGCTTGTCGATCTCGCTGGAGTCTTGTCGAAACGCCGAATTGATGGAGGCGGAGAACGATGATCCGACGATTGTTCATGTTGCTGAGCGCCGTGGTGAAGCGAGGACGGACGATCCAGGACATGGTCGCCAAGACGTGGCCCTGGATGAACGTGGTGCCCGGGTTCGCGACGGCGGCTGCTGGAGCGAACGTGCCTGACGTGGCGGAGCCGGAGCGGGTGCCGCGCCAGCCGGTCGCGCCGGCCGCGCCGGCCGTGGCGGCGGCGCCGGTCGCGCCGCTCCTCGCACCTGACGTGCCGGCCACGGCACCGGTCGCCGCGCCCGCGCCGCAGAGCGCGGCGGCACCGCCGGCGATGCCTCCGCTGGGGGCCAAGGCCGCCGTCGACGGCAGCGTGTGGCTCTCGCGCATCCTGTGGGCGCTCGAGTACTCGCGACGTCACGAGCTGGGGCCGCAGAGCGCCTCGGACATCGCGCGCGTGCTCGTCAATGCGGGCCTGAACGTCCCGAGCACCAACGTGGCCCGCGCCTTCCGCGTCCGCAAGGAGCAGCAGGACGCGCCGGAGTACTGGAGCGAGAGCGGCGAGCAGCGCTACGCGATCACCGACGCCGGCCGTACGGCGCTCGCCGAGCAGCTCGGCACCTAGATCACCGATCTTGATCCTCGAGAGGTCATCGCGCGCGAAGCTTGATCGCCGGGTTGCTTCTAGTAACCGACCTCGCCGAGAACCCAAAGAAGGGGGAGGCGGCAGATCTGCCGCGCTCAGCGACCTAGCGGCGAGGCCGGAGCGATCGAGGATCACGAACCGGTGGTTTTAGATCCCGCCCCGGGCGACGTCAGAAGCAGAGGCGGCCGTAGAACTCGGGCCAGTCGCCGGTGACGTGGCAGGCGATGCTGCCGTCGGCGTAGACCGCGATCATGCGCACGCCCACGTCGCTCGCGAGCGCCGTGCAGCTGAAGTTGCCCGCGTCGGCGAGCGGCACGGCCGGCGAGCGCCACTCGTCGTCGCCGGTCGTCTGATCCAGGCGGACGAAATCGAGCGCGATTTCCCTCTGCACGGCAGCCCGGCGCAGCTGCACCTCGGTGTAGAGCGGCGCGCCCCGGGCGAAGCCGGTGAGCTGCAGCATGCTGGCCTCGCGCTCACACGTCCACGCCACGCCGTCGACGTGCTGCCCGGTCGTGCCGGTCAGCTCGGGCCGGCAGTAGCGTGCGCCGGCCACGCCGCCGACGTCGTAGGTCACGCACGCCGCCGCGTCGCGCCGGTCGGTGTCGAGGCTCAGCTCGTCCACGCCGGCGAGCGTGATCACGCCGGCCAGCCGCCCCGAGGTCGACCTCACCGTCGCCTCGAGGTCGAAGCGGCCGACACCGACGAGCGGGCGTCCACCGCCAGCCGCACGCGCTCGGCGCCGCCGATGGTGAGCCCATTGTGGATGGTCAGCCGACCGAGCAGACCCGGCGTGAAGCGCAGGACGCCGTCGATCGACAGCGGCGCCTCGGGGCGGTCGGCGTGCAGCTCGTCGAAGCGAAGCTCCTCGGGCCGGCCGGCGTCGACGGTGGCGCCGACGAGGGAGGTGCGCGGCGAGTTCTGCGCCGACAGTCGCCCCGACCAGCTCACGCCGGTGACCGCGCCCTGGCAACCTTGTACGCCAGCACAAGAATGGCTGACGAGATGACGAATGAGTGAGTTGCCATTCAGTGAATCGCCATTCACGGCGCAGAGCGTCATTATGAGCCGCATTTTGGAGGCATCCTGTCCTTGCCACGACAGAGGTCGGCGCATAGCATCACGTCGATTGTTTCGTCCGATGGAGGCTTGAGCATGGGAATCCAGATCACGACGGTCGAAGTCTTCGAGCTCGCGATGGTCCTGCCCGCTGCCGAGCGCGCGCAGCTCGCGACGCAGCTGCTGCTCAGCCTCGAGGATGTGCCCGGCAGCGAGCGCAGCTCGGCCGAGCAGATCGTCGAGCGCTTCAAGGCGCTCGACGAGCGCTTCGCGGTGGCGGTCGCGCACGAGCTCGAGCGGCGGCATCAGGGCGACGACGAGGACGAGCCCATCGGCTCCGCCCGTCTGGCCTGATTCAATCAGCTCCGTGGCGCGAATCCTCCGGCGCTGAATCCGCGCCGGTTCCTGCGAGGAGAATATAGGGTCGGCCTGCGCGACTTCGCCGCCAACGGCTTCTCCGCGGCCAGCTACACCGATGCGTGGGTGAAGCTCAAGATCGGGCCGCTGCCGTTCGCCTTCCCCAACAGCTCGTCGCGCAAGGCGGCCGTGCCGCTCCACGACCTGCACCACGTCGCGACCGGCTACCGCACCACCTGGACCGGCGAGGGCGAGATCGGCGCCTGGGAGGTCGGCGCGGGCTGCGGCCGCTACTGGGCGGCGTGGTACCTCGACCTGACCGCGTTCGGCCTCGGCATGTGGATCTCGCCGCGCAGGATGTTCCGCGCGTTCGTGCGCGGCCGACGATCGCGGAGCCTGTACGACCGCGCCATGGGCGAGGATCTGCTCGCGCTCCGCGTCGGCGAGCTGCGCGAGCGCCTGCCCGACGCCGACGCCGACGCGCGCCCGGCCAGCTTCGCAGAGACCGCCGCGTTCGTGGCGTGGGTCGGCGCCATGTTCGTCGACTCGGCGACGATGCTGGCGCCGCTGGCGCTGATCGGGTGGTGGATCTGGGCGTAGGCGCGCGTGGCACGCGACATGCGGCGAGGGCCGATGTCGGATTTGGATTTGGATTTGGATTTGGAGCGGGAGCGTGGGGCTACTTCTGCGGGAGCGCGGGCAGGCCGGCGAGCATCATGGCCTTCCCGTCGGGCGCGCCGGCCAGGAGACGGGCCATGAGCACCTCGGCGAGGCCGCTACCGGCCGCACCGCCCAGGCCTCCTCCGCCCGTGGTGACCGCGATGTCGGGCACGAGCTTCACGTGGTGCTCGGCGAGCGTGACCGCGAGCTGGATGGCGGTGTACGCGCCCTCACCCAGCGCCGTGACACCGTCGCGGTAGGCCTGCGCCTTGGCGGCGCCGATCTCGCGCGCGGCGTGCGCATCGGCATCGGCGTGCAGTCGCGTCGAGTCCGAGTCGGCCTGCGCGCGCACCCGCGTCGCGGCCGCCTCGGCGTCGGCACGCAGGCGCAGCGCGCTCGCCTCGCCCTTGGCGGCCTCGGCCACCGACATCGCGGTGCGCTCGGTGATGCGCACCTGCTGCTCGGAGCGCACAACCTCGGCCTGCATGTTGGCGATCGCGGTCTCACGCTCGAGGTCCTGGCGCTTGGTCTGCGCCTCGCGCTGCGCCTCGAAGGTGCGGCGCATCTCGTCGGCGATCTTGCGGTCGGTCTGCGTCTTCATGAGCTCCGCCGGCGGCACGATGTCGCCGATGAGCGTGTCGATGCACTCGACGTCGTACGCCTCCACCGCGCCGCGGATGTTCTGGAACGCCTGCGACTGGCGCTCGCTGCGCGCCGACAGGAACTCGAGCACGCTCACCTCCTGGGCCGAGTTGCGGAAGTAGTTGGCCACGGTCGGCTGCAGCACGTGGTCGACCAGGTTCTGCATGGAGCCCACGCGCGAGATCACGCGCGGCGCGTTCTTCATGCCGATGTGGATGATCTGCGACACATCGAGCGAGAACGCGAAGCCGTCCTTCGAGCGCACCGTGATGGGCGACAGGCGCTGGTCGTACTGGTGCGCCTCGGTGCGCGTCGCCCAGTTCAGCACGATGTTGGTCGTGGGCACGAGCTCCACCTTCATGACGCGCGTGTTGATCGGGTGCTTGCCGGGCAGGAGCGGCTCGACCCACACGCCCTTGTGGCCGCGCGCCACCAGGTCGCCGTGGGTGAAGTCGTCGCCCGACAGGTCGGCGTGCTCACGGCCGACGTAGCTCACCACCACGCCCACGTAGCCGATGGGGATCTCGGTCATCGGGATCAGCTCCAGGTTCACGAACCACGGGTTCAGGTTCCACGAGCCGGCGAGCAGGACCTCCTCTTGCAGACCACGCCGGCCGCCCGCGTCGACGAAGCGCTGGCCGCTCTGGAAGCCGTCGTGGCCGGCGATCATCGGGCCGGCCAGGTCACCGATCGCGATGGGCGTGCCGTCGAGGGCGGTCACGATGCCGAGCTTGTCGGTCGGCACGTAGCGGACCGCCAGATCGGCCTCGCTGAGGCCCATCTCGGTGAGGCCGAGCTCCGACGCGCCGCGCGCGGTCACCACGCGGAACACGGCCGGGTTGATCCGGTACGAGCCCGCGCGCAGGTAGCCCAGCTGCCGGCCACGCTCACCGCCGTTGCGCAGGAACGCGTCGGCGTCCTGGAAGTGGTCGCAGACCACCTCGTGCGCGAGGATGCGCTCGGTCGGGATGGCGACGCCGTCCGCGGCGACGACCAGCGCGATCTCGCCGGGCGGCACGATCACGAGCGCCACGCGCTCGACGCGGTACTGCCAGCGCCAGTAGCCGAAGTGCCAGCCGGGCGGCAGGAGCCGCGCCTGGAAGCCGGCCTCGCCGTCGATCGCGATCAGCCGACCGGGCGGCAGATCGCGCCCGAACAGCTTGATCACCAGCCCCGATTGGTTCTCGGCGATGACGTTGGTGCCGAGCCACATGAGGGCGCCCACGACGGCCAGCGCGCCCAGGACGCTGCTGACGAGAAGATGCGAATGAACCCAGTCGAGCATTGGAAGATGCCTCCTTGAGCTCTGCCTTAGTGCACGAGATCGGCCAGCGGCCGAAGTGCGCGAGAGCATTCACGAACCGGCAGCTCGCGCGGCTGCATAGTGGCGTATTGCAGTGCGGATTCGGTGTTAGGATACGTATATGTTCTCGGTGGTGTGGTCCGGGTCTCGCGTGCCGCCGTCGCTCGCGGGACGCCTGCGCGAGGCCGGCTTCGTGGTCATCGAAGCAGACGGCTCGCGTGGCGGTCGCGGCGAGCCGGGCGTGGGCGGCAGCGGGCGGGTGATCGCGACCTTGCTGACGACGTCGGCGCGCGCGGACCGCGCGCCCACCGCGCCGCGCGGCGCCACGCCGTGGCTGTGGCTGCCGGCGCGCGCGGTGTCCTTCGCCTCCGCGGCCGAGGCGGTGCGGCGTGGCGCGTACGACGTCGTGGCGCTCGGCGGCGTCGAGACGCACGCGCCGGACGATCCGGACGCCGCGGACGCCGCGGCCTCGAACGACGCGGTGGCCCGCCTGCTCGCGCGGCTCGCCGAGCTCGCCGAGGTGGAAGCCCCGCCGCCGGAGGCGCCCGGGCTGATCGCGGTCAGCGGCGCGGCGCGGGCGATGCTCGCGCAGATCGCGCGCGCGGCCCACACCTCGATGCCCGTGCTCATCACCGGCGAGACCGGCACCGGCAAGGAAGAGGCCGCGCGCCTCATCCACGCCTGGTCCGGGCGCATCGGCCCCTGGCTCCCGATCAACTGCGCCGCGATCCCCAACGAGCTCATGGAGTCGGAGCTGTTCGGCCACGTGCGCGGCGCCTACTCCGGGGCGGTCGCGTCGGTCGACGGCAAGCTGCTCGCGGCCGCCAACGGGACCGTCTTCCTGGACGAGATCGACGACACGCCGCTGTCGACGCAGGTGAAGCTCCTGCGCGTGCTCGAGGACGGCGAGGTCACGCGCGTCGGTGAGACGCGTGGTCACAAGGTCGACTTCCGCATCGTCGCGGCGACCAACCGTGACCTGCTCGGGCTGGTCGCGCGCAACAAGTTCGGCGCCGACCTGTACGAACGGCTCGCGATCGTGCACCTGGTGCTGCCGCCCCTGCGCCAGCGCCGCGAGGACATCGGGCCGCTCGCGCATCATTTCATCGCGACGTACTACGCGCGCCAGCAGGCGACCGCCGCGGCGGCGAGTGCCGCGGCCGCGGGATCCCCGTCGGCGCGCACGCCGGTGCGCGCGATCGCCGCGTCGGCGCTGACCGCGCTCGAGGCCTACGATTGGCCCGGCAACGTGCGCGAGCTGCGCAACGTGATCTTCCAGGCGCTCGTGTACAAGCACGCCGGCGACGAGCTCTTGCTCTCGGATCTGCGCCGGCTGCTCGCGCCCGCGCGGCAGGCAGGTGAAGGCACGAGCCTGGTCAGCGCCGACGCGGTGCGCGAGCGCGTCGCGCGCGGCGCGATGAACCTGCGCGCCGAGATCGAGCGGCTCGAGGGCATCGCGCTGCGCAGCGCGCTCGAGAGCGGCGGCGGCAGCCCGACGCGCGCGGCGCGCCTGCTCGGCGAGGTCGGCCGCGGCCGCTCCTCGGATCCGGGCGGCACGGTGCGCGCCATGATGAAACGCTTGAAGATCGAGTGACGACGGCGCGAACGCCGCGCGAGCGAGCTAGTTTTCGGTGCGCAGGCCGAGGACCGAGACGGTCTGCGCCTGGGGATCGACCTTGTAGTCCATGCGGACGTTCTCGGCGACGTAGAAGCGCAGCGGATTGCCCATCTGCGGGGCTTCAGGGACCTTGGCGGCGGCGTCCGCGACGGTCTGCAGGCGTGCGCGCATCGCCACGCCGACGGAATCTCGGCACTTGTCGAGGCGCTCCTCGAGCTCGGTGGGGATGTGGATGGTGAATTCGCTCGAGGCGACGGCGGGTGCTTTGCGAACCATCTAGACTCCAGTCGTTAGGGGGGAACTGCGGTGTATAGCCCGGCCGCGACCAGTAAGCACGGGCCAGTCGCAAGATCTTGCGGTTTGGGGGCTATGGGCACCAGCTAGCTAGTCTCGGGGTGTGCGGAACTGGATCGCAGCGCGCCCGCTGGCCGCCAGGCGGGGCTCGATGGAGTCGACCGTGACGAGCTGCCAGCGGCGGAGGTAGGGCTCGGGGTCGACGAAGCGCTCGTGGCCACGTTGCCGTACCGACAGGCCGAAATGTAGGTGGGGCCCGGAGTGGCGCACCCCGGTTCGCCCCAGCCGACCGATCTGCTGGCCGCCGCGCACGGTGGCGCCGGGCACGAGGTCGGCGGCGACGCTGTCGAGGTGGATGTAGCGCGAGCGCACGGTGGCCTCGCGGTGGGAGAGGACCACGAAGATTCCCGAGATCGGGTCGGCGTCGGGGTTGCGCTGGATCCTGTCGACGACTCCATCGAAGACGGCGAACACCGGCTCGCCCAGCGTGGCGCCGATGTCGACGCCGCAGTGGCCGAGCTCGCACTCCTGCGGGCGCGGCTGCGGCCGTCTGGCGCCGAAGCGCCGGCACGCGTAGCCCGGCAGGGCGCGCTCGGGGCCGGCCAGCGGGTGGAACCAGACCGCGACCACCGGCGGCGGAGCGGGCGGGGCCTCGAAGCTCGCGGGCAGGGGCCCCGGCGGCCCGCGCGGCGCGAGCGTCCCCGGCGCGAGCTCGGGGGGCGGATCGAAGCTCTCCAGGTACAGCGCCGCGAAGCCCACGCACGCGCGCAGCTTGCGCGCCACGGCGCCGTTCCGCTCGCCGACGAACCAGTCGCCGTGGCGGCGCAGCGAGCGGCCGACGTCGTCGGCGAAGCCGAGGACGAGCGCGCACACGATGGCGAGGTTGCCCAGCGCCAGGAACAGGCCGGGGCTCGGCGGCGCGCCCTTGCGGCCGCGTTCGCGCAGGAACGCGGCGGCTCGCCAGCGCGTCAGCAGCGGCAGGCCGATGCAGACCGCCGCAGCGACGAGGACTCGTCCAGACTCCCGCTCGATCGTTCCCGCGGTGAGCGCGGTGACGACGACGAACGCGGCGGCGAGTGGTAGCCCCATGACGAGCGCTCGCAGGACGAGTACGAAGGTCACGAGCCAGCCCAGCATGGCAGGTGCAAACGCGCTTCTATTGGTTTCGGCCTTTGCGACACTCTCGCCGGCCGGGAGCTGCGCCATCGCCGGCTACAACGGTCTGACCTCAGAATCCAGTCAGGTGCTCGATATTGCAGGGGTGTTCGAATCGATAGCACTCGGGAGAATCGCGGCGTGCTCGATATCCCGCCCTGACCTGCTCGATACCCTGCTAGTGTGCGCAAAGGTGGCGCGTTGCTACCGATACGTTCGCAGGTAAGGCAAGGGGAAATTCAGATGAAAACGGGTACGGTCAAGTTCTTCAATGCGGCTAAGGGTTTTGGTTTCATCACTCCTGACGACGGTGGCAAGGACGTGTTCGTCCACGCCAACGACCTCGGCGGCGCGCTCATCAACGAGGGCTCCAAGGTCGAATTCGAAGTGGTCCAGGGCAAGAAGGGCCCGCAGGCCAGCAGCGTCAAGGTCGTCTAAGCAGCTTCGCGTCGACGCGCGATCGTAGAATCGCCAACGCGATCTGGCCTTCGCCAGCAAGTCGCCAGAATCATTCGCACCAGCGGACAGCACACCGTCAGGCCGAGTCTTCGGTCTGATCGGGAGGCTGGATCGCGTGTGCTCTCGGTTCGAAACCTCGCTTCACCCCACAATCGTGCCGAACGTGACAACGTGACAACGTGACGAAGAAGAGCGCGCGCAACCACGTCGACGATCTGCGCGGCGTGAGCCGCCTCGCCATCGAGGCGACCAGGAGCGTGACCGCCCTGGTCGAGGCGATGCACCGGACGATCGCGGGCGGCCCCGCCATCCTGGGCCGGCCGCTCGAGGGGCCGGCCCGCCTCGTCAGCGGGGTCGTCTACGGGAGCATCCGCGGCGTCACGCAGCTCGTCGGCGCCGGCATCGATGTCGCGCTCGCGCGCCTCGAGCCCCTGCTCACGCCGCTGCTCGGCGACAGCGCACCGGGGCCGGAGCGCGAGGCGATGGTCGCAGCGCTGAACGGGGTGCTCGGCGACTACCTGAGCGAGACCAAGAATCCGCTCGCGATCGAGATGCGTCTGCGCAGCAGCGGCCGTCCGCTGACGCTGGAGCGCGACTCGCTGCGCCAGGCGTTGCCCGAGGCCGGCGGCAAGCTGCTCGTGCTCGTCCACGGCTCGTGCTTGAACGATCAGCAGTGGCTCAGGAAGGCGCACGACCACGGCGCCGCGCTCGCTCGCGACTTCGGCTACACGCCGGTCTACCTCCACTACAACAGCGGCCTGCACATCTCGACGAACGGGCAGGCGTTCGCCGGGCTGCTCGAGCAGCTCGTGGCGGCCTGGCCGGCGCCCGTGGAGGAGCTCGCGATCGTGGCCCACAGCATGGGCGGCCTGGTCTCGCGCAGCGCGTGCCACTTCGCCGAGACCGCCGGCCACGCGTGGCTGCGCCGGCTGAGCAAGCTCATCTGCCTGGGCTCGCCCCACCACGGCGCGCCGCTCGAGCGCGGCGGCAACTGGCTCGAGGTGCTGCTCGGCATCAGCCGGTACAGCGCGCCCTTCGCGCAGCTCGCCAAGCTGCGCAGCGCCGGCGTCACCGACATGCGCTTCGGCAACGTGCTCGACGCGCACTGGGACGGGCACGACCGCTTCTCGCGCCACGACGACCCGCGCGGCCAGCTGAGCCTTCCTGCCGGCGTGCAGTGCTACGCCATCGCGGCGACGCTCTCGCCCGG
>JBKJOI010000387.1:0-4981 GCA_046595695.1 Haliangiales bacterium
CCACAGCGACCAGCCGGCGAGCAGGCGGTAGACGCCGCGCGGCGCCAGCGTCGAGCGCACGCGCGCGAGCGGCGACGGCGCGAGCGCGCGGCCGGTGGTGGCGTCGCGCAGCGCGAGCGGCGCGAGCGCGGCGGGATCGGCGACCAGCTCGAGGTCGGCGGGCGTGAACGTGTGCGGCGCGCCGACCGGCCACGAGGTAAGCGCGAGCGTCGCGCGCCGCACCGGCGGATGCTGGACGAGATCGGCCAGCTCGGCGGTCACGTGCCAGGCCACGTCGAGATCGGTCTCGCCGGGCCGCGCGCTCGCGCAGGCGTTGCCGAGCTCGGCGAGGGCGTCGGTGAGCGGCTCGCCCAGGGCCTCGGCGAAGCGGCCCCAGCTGGCGCCCGCCGGCGCGTGCAGCCCGAGCAGCCAGCCGGCCCCGGGTCGGGCGCCGCGCGCGGCCGCGCGCGGCGCGAGCGCCAGCTCGAAGGAGGAGGGCGGCGCGAGCTCCGGCAGCGCCTCGTCGAGCTCGTCGGCGGTGAGGCGCGCGGGCTCGCCGGAGACCAGCGCGCCGGCGAGGCGCTCGAGCAGGAGCGCGAGCAGCGCCCGCGGCGGACCGGCGGCGGGGCCGTCGTCGTCGTCGCGGTCGTTGCCGTTGCCGTTGCCGCCGTCGCCGCCGTTGCCGCTGTCGTCGTCGCTGTCGTCGTCGCTCGGCGGTGCGACGCCGTAGTCGCCCAGCGCGAGCGCCTCGAGATCCAGCGCGCCGGCCCCGAGCGGCTCGGTGATCGCGTCCAGCGCGCGCGCGAGGCCCGCGTCGAGGGCCCGCTCGGCCGCCGGCGCCGCGAGCGCGTCCTGCAGCCGCCACAGGATCGGCGCGAGCGCGGCCGCGCGCTCGACCGCGTCGCGCGCGAGCACGGGTGGACGCTTCGGCTCGTGCACCAGCACCGACTGCGTGCGCGGCAGCCGGGCGAGCGAGGTATCGACGAGCTCCGCGTCGTCGAACAGCTGGCCGTAGCGCGCGCGCGCCCACACCTCGGGCGGCGGGCCGACCAGCGGCGGCACCAGATCGGTGAGCAGCAGGCCGTCGTCGACGAGTGTGCGCAGCAGCTCGTCGATCGCGTCGTCGTCGGCGGGCTCGAGGTGACGCGCGACCGCGCGCGCGTCGGGCCACGAGCACCAGTCTCCGCAGGCATCGAGGATGACCTCGAGCAGCTGGTCGGCGTCGGCGTGGCGCGCCTGCGCGGGCTCGCCCGCCGTGCCCGGCGCCAGCCAGGTGAGGCGATCATGACGCCACAGCAAGGACGGCGTGCGCCGCAGCCGGACGCCGTCCAGGCGCCGCAGCTCGTCGAGCAGGGTGCGGCCGAGCTCGGCGAACGCCGCCCACGAGGGCCGCGCGTGCACCCGTGTGGCGCCGGTAGCGATGCGCGTCGACGCGCCCAGCTCGCCCACGCACACGCCCGCCCACGGACCGTTGGGCGTGGGCCGGAAGGCCGCGCGACGCAGGTAGCGCCGGCGCGCCGCCCAGGCGGAGGCGCCGTCACCGGCGGCGGCGAGGTCCGGGCTGGCCGCGGACAGCGCCGCGGCCACCTCGGGCGAGCGTGCCAGCTTGCGCACGTCGGCGTCGAGCGCTGCCGCTGGCAGCAGCGGGGCACGCAGGATGTAACGAGAGATCAGGATCGGGCGCACGGCGGTGGGCTATTCTCCTGCTTCATGGGCCCGAGGAGAAGCGTTCACTCGCTGTGGCTGGCCGCGACGATGGCCCTGGTGGCATGGGCGTGCACGTCGCCGCCGGGGGTACCCGCGCCGGCAGAAGGCAAGCCGGGCGCGCCCGTCGAGGTTCGTCTCGACGCCCGCGAGCTCGCCGGCGGCGAGCTCGAGCTCACGCTGACCGCCACGCCCTCCGTCGACGTCGACGCGCTCGAGCTGCGCCTGGGCGAACGGCGCGAGAGTGTCGGACGGACGCGCGCCGGGGAGACCCGAACGCTGCGCACGCGCGTGCGAGCGGACGGCGCGGGCGCCGGCCCGGGCGCGGGCGCCGATGCGATCTACGTCGCCGGCGGTGCGGTCGTGTTCGTCGGCGGCGCGCGCCTGAGCCGCGCCGCCACCGTGCGCCTGGGCGCGAACGGCGCGAACGCGGCGTACGTGACGCCCGCACCGACGCGCGTCATCACGCTGCCCGGGGGCGAGCGCGTCGCGGAGCAGCCCCGGTGAAGCTGCCTCGTGCCGTCCCGCTCTCCGCCGCGTCGCTGCTCGCCGCCGTCGCGCTGCTCGCGGCCACGTCCGGGCTCGCCGCCTGCGGCGACGACGACGCGCCCGCCGCCGATGCCGCCGCCACCGCCGACGCGGCGCCACCCGACGCACCGCCGGCGCCCTGCGGTATCGAGGCGCCCGGCACCCGCTGCGCCAGCGCCGCCGCGCTCGAATACTGCGACGGCACCGCCATCGCCAGCGACGACTGTGCCGCGCAGGGCAAGCTGTGCGGCCCGGATCCCGCCGCTTCCGGCGGCGCCGCCTGCATCGCGTCGGGGGACGCCTGCGGCGGCCTCGACTTCCTGGGCGCCTGCGAGGGCGACACGCTCGCCTACTGCGACGAGGACGTGCTCATCGTCTCCGACTGCACCGAGCGCTACGCGATCTGCGCGTTCACGACGCCGTCGGTGGGCCACAACTGCACGACCACGTGTGAGCTCATGGACGTCACCGCCGAGGGCTCGTGCACGCCCGAGGGCATCCGCCGCTGCGACTTCGCGAATGGCGTTTTCGCCGTGGTCGTCGACGCCTGTCCCGCGGGCACCACGTGCCAGCCGAACGTGATCCAGACGCACGCGCCCCAGTGCGTGGCCGCGGGCGCGTGTGCGTCGGTGGGCCCGGCCGGCCGCTGCGACGGCGACGTGCTCACCCGCTGCGCGAGCGGCGTGCCGCAGACGACCAACTGCGGTGCCGTGGGCGGCGTCTGCGCCTACGCCGGCGTCGACGAGGGCTACACCTGCGCCTACGCCGGCGACACCGGCGCTTCGGTCGTCGCCGGCGTGGTGCGCTACCAGGATCGTCCGCCCATCCCCGACGGCTCGCTCGGCGCGCTCGCGCCGCAGCCGGCGCGCGGCGTGGCGGTCGCGCTGGTCGCCGATGCCGACGGCGCCGTGCTCGCGGCCGGTCTCAGCGCCGACGACGGCAGTTATTCGCTGCGCCACGACGCGGCGCCGGGCGCGCTGCTGCACGTGCTGGTCGCGACCACCAGCCAGACCGCGGCGCGGCCGGCGCGCGTGATCCGCCCCGACGGGCTCGTGCACGGTTTCGGCGCGCCCAGCTTCGCGGCGACCGTGACCGCCACTCAGGACGTGCTGGTCACCGACCTGTCGGGTCTGTCGGCGGCCTTCAACGTCTTCGACCAGGTCGTGCGCGCCCAGGACTACATCCGCGCCGAGCTCGGCGACGTCACCCCCGAGCCGGTCTACGTCGTCTGGTCGCGCGGCTTCGCACCGTCCACCTCGCGGTATTTTGCGTCGCAGAACGGCATCGAGCTGCTCGGCGCGCTCAGCGACGACGACGGCTACGACGACACCGTGATCCTCCACGAGACCGGTCACTATGTAGAGGACACGATCGGCCGCTCGAACAGCCCGGGCGGCGCGCACAGCTTCGGCACGGCGGTCGATCCACGGCTCGCCTGGTCGGAGGGCTTCGCCACCTACTGGGCCATGGTGGTCCGTGACGATCCTCACTATATGGACTCCAACGCCGCCGGCGGCTTCGGGCGCAACGGCGACACCCTGGTGACCCTCGCACCCAGCCCGCAGGGCGTCATGATGCAGAACGTCGCCGAGGACATGGTCACCCAGATCCTGTGGGACGTCGGCGACGTCGGCGCGCCCGACGACGACGCCTTCACCGAGGGGAGCCACGCCCAGGTGCTGCGCGTGGCGCCGGAGTACCTGGACTCGGCGCAGCTCGCCGACCGCGGCGTCGTGGGCGTCGATCTGGTCGACTGGCTGGACGGCTTTT
Source organism: Haliangiales bacterium (assembly GCA_046595695.1). Classification (GTDB taxonomy): domain Bacteria; phylum Myxococcota_A; class Polyangia; order Haliangiales; family SHYZ01; genus JBKJOI01. Next base: position 3,982 of record JBKJOI010000387.1, read on the forward strand.
TCCTGGACGCCGGCCTGGCTGCCTGCGCCGGGGTGCGAGCCGTGGTGACAGCCGACCACAAGTTTCCCTACGACTTCGGCGGCCCCGCCGGGCTGTGCCCCTGAAGTGCTAGACTAGCCCGCTCATGTCTGGTGCATCGAAGGGTCGGCCGGGGGCCAGCGGCCCTGAAACTCCCACCGCCGTGGCCCCCGACAAGGCCACCTCGGATCGCACCGAGGTCGACTTCGCGACCGACGTCGGGCTCGCGCGCACGATGGCGTCGACCGGCGATCTGATGATCAGCGCGCAGCTGCCGTCGGTGGGCTCCATGGCGGGCGGGAGCTCCGCGGCGCTCGCGTTCGCGGCGTTGCCCGCGCCCGGCTCGACGGATCTCACGCCCGGCACCATGGTCGGCGAGTACCGCGTCGAGGGCAAGCTGGGCGAGGGCGGAATGGGCACGGTGTTCGCCGCGATCCATCCGCTCATCGGCAAGCACGCCGCGATCAAGGTCATCAAGCTCGAGCTGTGCGCCAACGGCGAGGCGGTCGAGCGCTTCGTGCAGGAGGCGCGCGCGGTCAACCAGATCGGCCACCCCAACATCGTCGACGTCTTCGCGTTCGGCACGCTGCCCGACGGGCGCCGCTACCTGGTCATGGAGTGGCTCAAGGGCGAGAGCCTGGCGGCGCGGCTCAAGCGCGACAAGCTCACCGTCGAGGAAGTCTGCGACATCCTGGATCCGGTGTGCCGCGCGCTCGAGGGCGCGCACGAGAAGCGCATCATCCACCGCGACCTCAAGCCCGATAACGTCTTCCTCGTCGCGCAGAAGGGCGAGCGGCCGATCGTGAAGCTGCTCGACTTCGGCATCGCCAAGCTGGTCGGCACCGAGGACACGCGGCTCGAGCGCACGCGCACCGGCAGCATGCTGGGCACGCCCGCGTACATCTCGCCCGAGCAGGCGCGCGGCCGCGGCGTCGACGGGCGCACCGACATCTACGCGCTCGGCGCGATGGCCTTCGAGATG
>JBKJOI010000727.1:0-3504 GCA_046595695.1 Haliangiales bacterium
CCGCGTTCATCGCGAGCGGGTGCCCCTCGCCCGGGCCCACGGATCCAACTCGTCACTCGAATGCCGCGCTCGATCAGACGGTGCTCGGCGCCGCGCAGAGCTTCGCGGTGCTGGGAGGCTCCACGGTGACCAACACCGGTGCCACGACCGTCATCGGCGACCTCGGCGTCGATCCTGGGCTCGCGATCACCGGATTCCCGCCCGGCCTCGTCGTCGGCGGGACCATCCACGCCAATGACGCGGTCTCGCTCGCGGCCCAGAACGATCTCGTCACGGCCTACGACACGCTCGCCGGCCAGACGCCCACGGTGGATCTGAGCGGGCAGGATCTCGGTGGTCTGACGCTGACCGCGGGTGTCTACCACTTCTCGTCGTCGGCGCAGCTGACCGGTGCGCTCACCCTCGATGCGCAGGGCGACCCGGACGCGGTGTTTGTCTTCCAGATCGGGAGCTCGCTCACGACCGACAGCAACGCCGCGGTCCTCGGCGTGAACGGCACCGAAGACTGCAATGTCTTCTGGCAGGTCGGCAGCTCGGCGACCTTCGGGACGACCACGACGTTCAAGGGCAACATCCTCGCGCTCACCAGCATCACGCTGAACACGGGCGCCACGGTGAGCGGCCGGACGCTGGCGCGCAACGGGGCGGTGACGCTGGATACGAATGCCGTCTCCATCCCGGTGTGCGAGTCGGGCTCGGGCTCGGGCGCCGACGCGGGCGTCGTCGACCTCGACGCGGGCGCGGGCGCCATCGACGCTGGTTCGGGTGCGCCCGATGCCATTCTGGGACCCGACGCCGACCTAAATCCCGACGCCGACCTAGGTCCCGACGCCGGCCTCGACGCGGCCCCCGACGCCGACTGCCCCACGCCCTAGCACGAGGCGCCTGAGCCCTCCGATATCCGCGCCGGACCATGGCCGGCTCGTCGGGAGGCGTTAGACTCCCGATCACATGCCTCGCGCCGCGCCGCCTGTCCCCGAGCTACCCCTCCGCCCCGTCGCCCTGCCCTCGGTTCCGCTCGGTCCGCGCGTGATCGACGTGCTCGCGCTCGGCTACCGGGCGCGCCGGCCGGTGCTGCTCGAGGGTCCGACCGGCATCGGCAAGAGCGAGATCGTCCGCGCCGCCGCCGAGCAGCTCGGCATCGGGCTCGCCGTGCTCGATCTCAGCCTGCTCGAGCCGCCCGATCTCGTCGGCTTGCCCATCATCGAGCAGGGCCGCACCCGCTACGCCGTGCCGTCGATCCTGCCCCAGGAAGGCGCGGGCATCCTGCTGCTCGAGGAGCTCAACCGCGCCGAGCGCTACATCCAGCAGCCGGCGCTGCAGCTGCTCACCGCGCGCACCTTGCACGAGTACCGCCTGCCCGACGGATGGGTCTGCTTCGCCGCGGTGAATCCACAGGACGGCGACTACCAGGTGACCGCGCTCGACCCGGCGCTCCGCGCGCGCTTCCTGCAACTGCGCGTGCGCGCCGACCGACCGTCGTGGCTGTCGTGGGCGCTGCTCGCCGGCGTGCACCCCGCGGTCATCGCGCTCGCCCAGGCGCACGATCGCGTGCTCGACGACGTGCCGCCGCGCACCTGGGTCTACGTCTCGCAGCTGCTCTACGCGCTGCGTCCCGGCGACACCCGCGATCCGGTCGTGCTGCGCGACGCGATCGCCGGCTACCTGCCTCCGGCCTGGCTCGAGCTGCTGGTCGCGCGACGCGAGATCGCCGACGTGGGCCTGGCCTTCGACGTGCGCACGTTCCTGGCCAGCTACGCCGCGGGTTCGCCCCAGGCGACCAAGCTCGCCGCGCTGTGCGCCGAGGGCCGCAGCGACGTGCTCGACGAGATCACGCACCGCCTGCACGCCATCCTGTCGGGCCCCGAGGCGGGCGTGCTGGCGTCGTCGGGCAAGCTCCGGCTCGAGGCGCTCGAGGCGTTGTTCGCCGACCTGCCCGGCGACCAGCGGGACAAGCTACAGCGCGCCATCGCCGAGAACCCCACGCTGCTCACGCTCGCTGACGTGAAGCCGCAGGAGCTGCTGCAGAACTTCGTCGGCAGCCGCGCCGATCACACGATCTCGGCGTTGACCCGCGACCCGCTCCGCCAGCACCGGCTCGGGCTCATCGTCACCGGGTTGCGGGCGCACCTCTCGGATCCGGCGCGCCTGCCCGACCTGCGCAAGAGCACGCCCGCGCGCGTGGCGCTCGGCCATGTGCTGTCGCGCCTGGCCGCCGTCGAGTCGCCGTACGCGATGGCGCTGGTGGAGACCTTGCAGCGGGTCGCCATCACCCCGGTCAAGCCGGCATGAACGACGCGCTCCAGTTCGTGCGCGAGTACGTCGCCGAGCGCTCGTTCCTCGCCCGCTACCCGTACTACGCGGCGGTGCTCGCGCGCGTCGACGTCGTCGTCGATCCCACGGTGTCGTCGATGGGCGTCTCGTTGCACGGCCGGCGCTTCTACCTGCACGTGAACCCCGACTACTTCGCCGCCGCGCCGAAGTACCTGCGCGGCATCCTGTTGCACGAGGTCCACCACGTTGTCCTCGGCCACCTGACCAACCCGCGCCTCCAGGACGCGAGCCACGACGATCTGATGGAGATCGCCAAGGAGGTCTCGGCCAACGAGCACATCGAGGAGCCGCTGCCCGATCCGATCACCTGGCAGGCGTTCGAGCGCTACGGCCTGCGGCGCGGCCAGAGCACGCGCGAGCGCTACGACAAGCTGGTCGCGGCGCGCGAGGCGCAGGCGGCCGGGTTCCGGCCCGAGCCGCGCTTCGTCGACGACCACGACCCGTCGCGGCGCGGCCGCGGCCAGACCACGCCCGGCATCGACCCGGCGCGCGGCCTCGTCGAGGACGCGATCGCGGCGACCGGCGAGGAGCACGAGGGCGAAGGTGGTCTGCCCAGGAGCGGCCTGCTCGCCGGGCGGACGCCCGGGCGGCTGCTCGAGGAGCTGGGCGGCAGCACCCAGCCGCCCGAGGTCGCCTTCGACTGGCGCACCGCGCTCGCCATGTTCGTCGCGGCCCGGCGCGCGCCCGCGCACCGCTGGGGCCGGCCCAACCGCCGCTTCCCCACGCGCATCGGCGAGATACCCGGGCGCGTCTACGTGTCGCGGTCGATCGAGCGTCCGCGCCTGCTGGTCGCGCTCGACACCTCGATGAGCATCAGCGACGACGAGCTCGCCGAGGTGGCGCGCCAGCTCCGGGTCGTCGCCGAGCACGCGGATCTCGTGGTCGCCGAGATCGACACCGAGATCGCGCACGTCGGGCCGTTCGCGGGCCAGCTTTCGCTGGTCCATGGCCGCGGCGGCACCGACCTGCGCCCCGCCTTCGAGCCGGCCTTCCTCGGCGCCCACGGCGTCTGCGGCGTCGTCTACTTCACCGACGGCCAGGGCCCGTTTCCCGCGCATCCGCCGGCGCTGCCCACGCTCTGGGTGCTCACCAAGGACGAGCCCTTCGCCTGCCCCTGGGGCGCCCGCGCCCACCTCGCGCCCCCCCGCCGCGCCGCCGCGCGCCGCTAGG
>JBKJOI010000777.1:0-4357 GCA_046595695.1 Haliangiales bacterium
GCCGCCGCCGCCGCTCCCGCCGCCGCGCGCGGCCCCACGCCCGCGCCCGCCGCGCGGCCCGCGCCGCCCAGCGAGACCGACGTCGACAAGCCGCTCAGCATGATGCGGAAGACCATCGCCAAGCGGCTCGTCGAGGCCAAGCAGACGATTCCGCACTTCTACCTGACCGGTGACTGCGACGCCGCACCGCTGCTCGCCTTCCGCGTGGCCCTGAACGCGGTCGCCGGCGAGAACGCCAAGATCAGCGTCAACGACCTCATCGTCAAGGCCGCGGCGGTCGCGCTGCGGCGCGTGCCCGAGGTCAACTCGGCGTTCCTGGGCGACAAGATCCGGCAGTTCGGCCGCGTCCACGTCGGCATCGCCGTCTCGATCGAGGACGGCCTCATCACGCCGGTCGTGCGCGACGTCGACAAGAAGGGTCTGGGCACCATCAGCGCCGAGATCAAGGAGCTGGCGGGCCGCGCCAAGACCAAGAAGCTCACGCCCGAGGAGATGACCGGCTCGACCTTCACGGTCTCCAACCTGGGCATGTATGGGATCGATCACTTCCAGGCCATCATCAATCCCCCCGAGGGCGCCATCCTCGCCGTCGGCGCGGTGCGCAAGCAGCCGGTCGTAGGTCCCAACGACACCATCGTGGCCGGCCAGCGCATGGCGCTCACGCTCTCGTGCGACCACCGCGTCGTCGACGGCGCGCTCGGCGCGCGCTGGCTCGCCGAGCTGGTGAAGATCCTCGAACAGCCGGCCGCCCTCGCCCTCTAGGAGCTCCCTCTTGGCGCCTTCCAGCACGGAGTACGATCTCATCGTCGTCGGCGGTGGTCCCGGCGGCTACGTCGCCGCCATCCGCGCCGCTCAGCTCGGACTGAAGACGCTGTGCGTCGAGCGCGAGCGCCTGGGCGGCATCTGCCTCAACTGGGGCTGCATCCCGACCAAGGCGCTGCTCAAGTCGTCCGAGGTGCTCGAGCTGTGCCGCAAGGCGGCCGAGTACGGCGTCAAGATCGAGGGCGAGGTCAGCTTCGACTTCGAGGCCATGATGGCGCGCTCGCGCAAGGTCGTCGACGCGCAGGCCAAGGGCATCGAGTTCCTGTTCAAGAAGTACGGCGTCGAGCACCTGCCCGGCATGGCGCGCCTCGCCGGCGACGGCAAGCTCGAAGTCACCAAGGACGACCGCCAGGAGATCATGCTCACCGCCAAGCACATCCTGCTCGCCACCGGCGCGCACGCGAAGTCGCTGCCCGGCGTCGAGCTCGACGCCGAGCGAGTGCTCGAGTACCGCGGGGTGCTGGCGCTGCGCAAGCTGCCCCGCTCGCTCATCGTGATCGGCTCGGGCGCCATCGGCGTCGAGTTCGCCAGCTTCTACCGCAGCCTCGGCGTCGAGGTCACCATCGTCGAGTTCCTCGACCAGATCGTCCCGCTCGAGGACGACGAGGTCGGCGATCTGCTGGCCCGCTCGTTCAAGAAGCGCGGCATCCGTCTGCTCACGTCGCACAAGGTGACCAGCGCGAAGAAGGACGGCGACGGCGTCGTGGTCACCGCACAGGATCGCTCTGACCCGACCAAGGTCGAGGAGCTGCGCGCCGACCTCGCCCTGCTCGCGGTCGGCATCACCGCGAACATCTCGGCGATCGGCCTCGAGACCGCCGGCGTCGCAGTCGACAAGGGCTGGGTCGTCATCGACGAGGTCACCTACGCGACCAGCGCGCCCGGGATCTACGCCATCGGCGACATGACCGGGCCGCCCGCGCTCGCGCACACCGCCTCGGCGGAGGGCATCGCCTGCGTCGAGCGCCTGACCGGCCACGAGCCGCCGCCGATCAACTACGACCACATCCCGGCGTGCACCTTCTGCCACCCCGAGATCGGCTCGATCGGCCTCACCGAAAAGGCCGCCAAGGCCGCCGGCGTGGCCGTGCGCATCGGCCGCTTCCCGTTCCGCGCGCTCGGCAAGGCACGCGCCGCCGGCGAGACCGAGGGCTTCGTGAAGGTGATGTGGAGCCAGGACAACGGCCGCCTCGTCGGCGCGCACATCATCGGCCCGGGGGCATCTGACCTCATCGCCGAGTACGGCCTCGCCATGAGCACCGAGGTGAACGGCGAGAGTCTGCTACATACTGTGCATGCGCACCCGACCCTGGCGGAGGCGCTCAGGGAAGCCACCGAAGATGCCTACGGACAAGCCATCCACATCTAGACGATCGCTGCCGGTGCTCGGCCAGGCGCCGGGCGGAGCGGACGTCGCCTTCGGCGAAGCGCCGCCGGCCAGCGAAGCGCCGCCGGCCAACGAGGGCGCGGCGCCGCGCACGCCGCGGCACCCGCCCTGGATCAAGGCCAAGCTGCCTTCGGGCGAGGTCTACTTCGACGTTCGCCAGCGCGTACACGAGCTAAAGCTGCACACCGTGTGCGAGTCGGCGTCGTGCCCCAACATCGGCGAGTGCTGGTCGCGGCGCGCGCTGACCATCATGATCCTGGGCGACATCTGTACCCGCTCGTGCCGCTTCTGCGATGTGACCACCGGCAAGCCGCTGCCCGCCGATCCCGACGAGCCGCGCCGCGTGGCCGAGATGCTGGCGCAGCTCGGGCTCAACCACACCGTGATCACCTGCGTCGACCGCGACGATCTCGCCGACGGCGGCGCGGCGCACTGGGCGGAGACCATCCGCCGCGTCAAGGCGGCCTGCCCCGACATGACGCTCGAGGTCCTGTGCGGCGACTTCAAGGGCGACACCACCTCGGTCGACACCGTGATCGCCGCCGGCCCCGACGTCTACGCGCATAATCTCGAGACGGTGCCGCGGCTGTCGCGCCAGGTGCGCGTGCAGGCCAGCTACCCGCGCTCGTACCGCTCGCTCGAGCACGCCAAGAAGATGGGCGCGATCACCAAGACCGGGCTCATGCTCGGCCTGGGCGAGACGCTCGACGAGGTTCGCGCGGTGCTGCGCGACACCCGCGCCATCGGCGTCGACATCCTGACCCTGGGCCAGTACCTGCGGCCATCGAAGAAGCACCTCGAGCTCGCGCGCTACGTGCACCCGGAAGAGTTCGTCCGACTCAAGGACGAGGCCTACGCCATGGGCTTCCCGCACGTGGAGGCGGGCCCGCTCGTGCGGAGCTCGTACCACGCCGACGGCCAGCGCGACATCGTGCGCGAGCTGGCGCAGGCGCAGGCGCAGAAGAACGCCGTCGGGTAATCGGGTCCCGGCCCTCGGCAGCAGCTACTTCCGCGCCGGCAGGTCCAGTCGCGAGTGGCCCGTGGTCACGCCACCCGAGACGATCATGGTCATGACGTCGGCACTGTCGGCCGACTTCAGCGAGGTGACCTGCGCACGCGGCACGATCACCAGCTGTCCGGCGAAGTTGTACGACTGCGGCAGGTAGACGCCGACCGAGCCGGGGATGCCGAAGTCGTCCATCGACTCGCGCGTCACGAAGCCGAACACGCGCACGCCCGAGCCCGGCATCATCTCGACCGTGACCGGGTGCGAGAAGCGACGCTTCTCGCCCACGAACGCGCTCATCAGGTCCTTGAGCGAGCCGTGCATGAGCTTCGCGAAGGGCAGCCGCTCCATGATCTCCTCGAACCAGGTGAGCAGCCGCTTGGCGAGGAAGTTGGACAGCAGGAAGCCGAACCCGGTCGTCAAGCCGACCAGGATCAGCACGCCGACGCCGGGGATGGGCAGCCGCAAGAGGCCGTCGATGGCCTGGAACGTGGACACGAAGATCCACACGGTGATCGCGATGGGCGCCAGGTACACGAGCCCCTGGAAGAAGTAGTTGGCCAGGCGCTTCATCCGACCACTTTAGTACGGACGGCTGAAACCAACGAATCCGGCGAGTCGACGGAGAGCACGAGCGTGTCGACCAGGCGGTGCAGACCGAAGGGCGGATGCGGCGCGGATGCTACGCCTTGGCGCGGTTCGGCGAGTCCAGCCACTCCTGCATCGCCTGGTTGCCCGGGCGGTCGACGTGGACCTTCTCGTCCACCGTCTTCACCCAGGAGAGCGGGATGTAGTGGTGGGTCCCCTTCTCGTCCTTGTTGAGCTTGATCATGTCGCTGCCCTCCATATGGTCGACGACGGCGAACTGACCATCGTTGGAGCAGACGACGGGCATGTTGGGCTTGATCTGGTTTGGCTTGATCATGCGCATGAGCAGAGCATCCTGCGTGCCAGCGCCCTGGGCGCCACCAACTGCCTCACCGACGGTGAGCGCGGGTACCAGACGCCCGCCAAGCGACCAGAATCGCTTCGCTCGGGTCCGACTGCGCCGGCGGGAGTGTTCGTGCGGTAGGCGCTCGCTGTGCGGTATGGCAGCGCACGCTAGCCCCTGGCGCGGTGCCGTCGCCGCGGCCGAACCGTCG
>JBKJOI010000818.1:0-5277 GCA_046595695.1 Haliangiales bacterium
CGCGGACGCCGCGCTCGCGGCCGCGCGCATCTTCCGCCTGCTGCCCAGGGTGGACGCCTACGTCGAGGTCCCCCCGAACGACAACGACAGCGACGACGCGGCCACCGACGCCAGCGCCGGCGCGCGCGCCGATCTCGCCGCCGCGCTGCAGGCCGCCGGCGCCGGACGCTTCGTCGAGATCGTCTCGCTCGACGCGCGCCTGCGCCGCGGCGGCGCGCTCGCCGTGCGGCTCGCCGCGCCGACGAAGCTGGATCTCGCCGCCGTCGAGAAGGCGCTCGCCGCGCCCCTCGCCGCCACGTACGGCCCGCGCGTGCGACTCGCCTTTGCGAGCGTGCCCGGAGCCGCCGCGAGCCCCGCTCCGGGTGCCCCCGAAGGCCCCGCCGCCGGCCCCGCCGCGCGCACGCTGGCCATCCCGCTCGTCCCCGGCGACGACTACGCGCTCACCCTGATCGCGCCGCGCCTCGGCGCGCCCTACCTCATCCTGGCGACCACCGCCGCGGCGGCACGGGATCTCGCCCGCGACCTCGCGAGCGCGCCCCTCTCACGCCTCCTCGACGCCGACGCGCCGCTGGCCTTCCGGATCGACGTCGCCGCCGCCGCGACCCGCTGGAAGGGCGTCACCGTCGCGCTCGCGGGCGCGCCGTGGCCGTCCACCGACGCAGCCCGGCTGGTCGGTGAGGTCGTGCCAGCCCTGTTCGCAGCGTCGGGGATCGCGACCGTGACCGGGGTCTCGTACCGGGTTCGTGACTACCGTATCGAGCAAGTTGATTTCCTCTGGTAGAGTTTTGCCCATGGCGATCCGGAAACCCAAGAAGCCCACGGCAGCTCGGAAGTCCGGCAGCAAGACGAAGGCGCCCGCTGCCAAGAAAAAGGCAGCGGCGCCGGCAAAGAAAGGCGCCGCGAAGGCCAAGAAGCCTACCGCCAAGAAACCAGCCGGAAAACCCAAGGCCGCGCCCAAGAAGGCCGCGCCCAAGAAGGCCGCCAAGAGCTCGGCGGGCTACAAGGCCCCGGCCAAGAAGACCGCTACCGCGGTGAAGGCCAAGCTCGCCGCGCTGCCCACGCCCAAGCCGGCCAAGAAGCAGCTCGGACCGGCGCGCAACCAGGCGACCAAGGACCGCGCCAAGGCCGCGGTCAAGGCCGGCGCCTACGGCGGCGACGAGGAAGCCCCGATCCGCATGACCACGACGCTCCTGCAAACGGTCGAGCTGCCCGCGTCGCCGACCGAGATCTACCGCGCCTACCTCGACGCGCCGACGCACGCCAAGATCACCGGCGGCACGGCGCGCATCGACGGCCGCGAGGGCGGGCGCATGACCGTCGGCGACGGCTACATCGTCGGAAAGTTCCTCGAGCTCGTCGAGGGCAGCAAGATCGTGCAGACCTGGCGCACCAGCGAATGGCCCGACGGCTACGAGGCGTCGCGGCTCGAGCTGTCGCTGTCCGCCACCGACGACGGCACGCGCCTGACCATGGTCCACGAATCGGTGCCCACCGAGCAGGCCAAGGCCTACGAGCAGGGCTGGATCGACTATTACTGGGAGCCCATGCGTAAGCACTTCTCGGGCGACACGGCAGGCCACGCCGTGCGCGAGGAGAATCGCGCGGCCGATGACCTGGCCACGGTCGTGCGCGGCAAGGCCGCCGAGGTCTACGACGACGACGGCGAGGACGACGTCGACGAGGACGCCGACAACGACGCCGACAACGACGACGACAACGACGACGACAACGACAACGACAACGTGAAGGCCACGCCGGTCGCCGCCAAGGGCGCCAGCAAGAGCGCCGCCAAGGGCGTGGTCGCGGACGACGATTCGGACGACGACGATGACGACGACGACGACGACGATGACCTGGACGATCTCGACGGCGGCGACGACGTGCTCGCCGACGACGATCTCGTCACGCCGATCGCCAGCGCCAAGCCCGGCCCAAAGAGCGGCCCAAAGAGCGGCCCCAAGAGCGGCCCCAAGAGCGGCCCCAAGCCCGTGATCGTCTCCGACGACGATGAGGACGACGCGGTCGACGACGACGACGAAGATCTCGATCGCGACTAGCGATCGCTCGCTCGCCTCCGCCCCTCCAGTAGCAGATCCCTCCTGCACGCTCATCCGATCATCCGCCGCATGCGTTCACCGTCGGTGAGCCGCCTCCGCGAGCCTCCGATTTTCGGAACGGGTGGAGACTCTCCCCCCCAGCCCGGGGTGAGTTTCCCCATGCGTTCATGTATGCACTTACCACCACCGACGCCATCGCAAGACAGCTCACATTCGACGGGCCACACTCTCCGCTTTTCGCTAGCTAAGTACGCGACTCGGGGTGTGCTAACAGCCCACATGCGACCACGGCTGTAGGCAAAGGGGCTGCTGGCCCAGGGCCTGCAAACGACAGTTGCGCCGCCGACAGAGCGTGGCCTTCAGGCCTCGATCCTTCGGTGACACGCACGGCGGGACGGCCCAGCGCACATCGCGCGGGCCGCGTGCGCAGACGTTCGTTCGGCCCCGACCGGAGGCCGACGGCATTTCGTTGGAGGTACTCATGTCTCGTTTCCGATCTCGTTCCTCGTCCCGCATCGACGTCATGTTGATCGCGTCGGGCCTCATGCTCGCCGCCACCGCTTGCGTGGGTGAAGTCTCCGATCTGAAGAGCGAGGACGAAACCCCGGTCGTCGAAGGTCCTGCCGAGACCGGCGGCATCACGCGGCTCAAGCACGTGGCCAACCCGATCGCCAACCAGTACATCGTCGTCATGCGCGACGACGTGGCGTTCGCGAGCGGCCTCGACATCGCGGCGCTGTCGACCGACCTGGCGACCTCGTACCGCGGCCAGGTGAAGCAGACCTACGAGCACGCGCTGCGCGGCTTCGTCGCCAACATGACCGAAGCCGACGCGCTCGCGCTGTCGAGCGATCCGATGGTGGCGTACGTCGAGGAGGACGGCATCGTCACCATGTCGGCGACGCAGACCGGCGCGACCTGGGGCCTCGATCGTGTCGATCAGCGCAACCGCCCCACTGACGGCTCGTACACCTACGCCAACACCGCGTCGAACGTGCACGCGTACATCGTGGACACCGGCATCCGTATCACGCACACCGACTTCGGTGGTCGCGCGACCAGCGGCTTCTCGGCCATCAACGACGGCCAGGGCACCAACGACTGCAACGGCCACGGCACGCACGTCGCCGGCACCGTGGGCGGCGCAACCTGGGGCCTGGCCAAGGGCGTCCAGCTCGTGGCCGTGCGCGTGCTCGACTGCGCCGGCTCGGGCTCGAACTCGGGCGTGATCGCCGGCGTCGACTGGGTCACCGCCAACGCCATCAAGCCGGCCGTAGCGAACATGAGCCTCGGCGGCGGCGCCTCGGCGGCGCTCGATCAGGCGGTCACCCGCGCGGTCGACGCCGGCATCGTCTTCGCGGTCGCCGCGGGTAACGAGACCGCCGACGCTTGCGGCGGCTCGCCGGCGCGCGCGCCCGCCGCCATCACGGTCGGCTCGACTGCGTCGAGCGACGCTCGCTCGTCGTTCTCCAACTTCGGCTCGTGCGTGGACATCATGGCGCCCGGCTCGAGCATCAAGTCGACCTCGAACGGCAGCAACACGGCGACCGCCACGCTGAGCGGCACCTCGATGGCCAGCCCGCACGTCGCCGGCGCCGCCGCGCTCTACCTGTCGGCCAACCCGAGCGCGTCGCCGTCTGCGGTGGTCAACGCGCTCGGCTCGAACGCCTCGGCGGTCGTGACCGACCTGCGTGGCTCGCCGAACCGCCTGCTGTTCACCGGCTTTATCGGTGGTGGTGGTGGCGATCCGCCGCCCCCGCCGCCCCCGCCGCCCCCGGGCGGTGGCACGCCCAACTCGGGCACCGACACCCGCTCGGTCGCGCGCAACGCGTTCGTGCACTACGAGGCGCTGCCCGTGCTCGCCGGCTCGACGATCACCGTCGTCGTCACCGACTCGTCGGGCGACGCGGATCTCTACGTGCGCTTCGGCGCCCAGGCGACCACGACCGCGTACAACTGCCGTCCGTACCTGGACGCCGGCGCGCCCGAGACGTGCTCGCTGACGGTCCCGGCCGGCACCACGCAGGCGTTCGTCTCGGTGCGCGGCTACACCGCCGCGACTTACAGCCTCACGGCGAACTGGGTCGAGCCCTAGCTCGAACGCCCCGGCGCGCTCGTCCTTACCGAGCAGCGTCCCAGCAGCACCGCCGCGGTGTCAGCGCGACGCCGCTTCCTCCCCAGCTCTTCGCACCACCTACCTCGCAGCCGCCTGCGGCGTCGCCACCCTCGACGGGCGCGCCCGTCGCGCCGTGAGATGGACATGCGCGCAGCCTGCCCGCGCGCGCGTTGCGGTTCTGTCGCAGGCAGGTGAAGAGCTGAGTCGGGCGCTGCAACATCTATAGTGGAGGCCATGAGATCGTCCGTCACCGTCGCGCTCGCCGTGCTCGCCGTGCTCGTCAGCGTCTGCGCCTGCGGCGCGAAGCCCGCCCCGACGACGCCGCCGGTGCGTCCGCGGGCGCTCACGCCACCGCCGGCCGAGCGAGTCACCTTCTTCCGCGCGATCCACGCCAAGGGCGACCAGCCGCCCGCGAACGCCGACGTCAGCGCGCTCGCCCTCGAGCTGGCCGGCTTCCTCGGCGCGATCGACCCCGAGATCCGCGACGGTCTGGCCTACGAGATCTTCGTGCGCTGGATCCGCGTCGACAAGCGCCTCGACGTGCCCGCGCTGCACGCGCTCACCCGGGCGCTCTACGATCGCCTGCGCGTCGGCGTCGGGGCACCCGGCGGCGACACCGTGTACGGCCGCTCCTTTGCCGCGCTCGTGCTCTCGGTGGTCGCGGCGCGCGAGCTCGACGCGCCCTACCTCACCGACGAGGAGCTCACCGGCATGGTCGAGAACGCCGCCTGGTACGCGAGCAGCGAGCTCGACTACCGCGGCTACGTCGGCATCGAGGCGCGCGGCTGGGCGCACGCCGCCGCGCACACCGCCGACTGGCTCAAGTTCCTTGCCCGCCACCCGCGCCTCGGCCGCACCCGCGCCCAGGTCGTCCTCGACTCGGTCCTCCCCGTGGCCGTGCGGCGCCACGGCCACATCCTGCACCACGGCGAGGACGGCCGCCTGGCCCAGCCGCTGCTCGAGCTGCTCCGCCTGCAGCAGATCGACGCCGGCATGTTCACGACGTTCCTCGCCTACCTGCTCGCGCCGCTCGAGGAGAAGAGCGACGTGATGCACGACGCCTCCCTGTACGCCGCCCAGCGCAACTCCCGCAACCTGGCCTTC
>JBKJOI010000844.1:0-2743 GCA_046595695.1 Haliangiales bacterium
CCACAGCCTCGATGACGAGCACCGCCCTCGGTGTAACCGGCGACCCACATCAGCTCGCCGCCGTACTCCTCCCAGTCGTCGCCCTCGGGCCGGGGCTCGTCATCGAGGCTGTGGTCACGACGGCGCTTGCTTCCCCTCACAGCGCGAACCTACTGCGATCGCCCGCGATGCGCCAAGCGGGGACTGGATCACCATCTCTGTATCCAGGGAGGTGCCGCATGGGATCGATCTATCCGCGACGGAGACGATGGTGGATCAAGTTTCGACTGTCCGATGGTCATTGGCAGGCTCAGGCCCTCTGTGCCAACGTCGCGTGAGACAGTGCTTCTTCGATATCAGTGTGCCGAGTGGCGGAGAATGGTCCCGAGCGAGTGCCGAAGCCAACCGAAGTACCTGGTCCAGAAACCGCCCCATCTCAGGAGCCGCGGAAGCGGGCTGAGCGGAGCGTAAATCGTGCACCGCAGGAGTCCGTGCCGGCCGGAACGCGGCGGCGGTTCTCGCCGAGCGAGAAGCTCCGGCTGGTGAACGCTGCGGACGCCGCACTCGCGAGCGGTGTCCGCGGCGCGGTCGAGGCGCTGCTGCGCAAGGAGGGCATCTACAGCTCGCTGTTGTCGACGTGGCGAGCCCAACTCGGCGCCAGCGGCACGGCGGGACTCACGGCGCGGAAGCCGGGGCGAAAGCCACGGCTCGACGCCAAGGACCGCGAGTTGATCGCCGTCACCAAGCAGAACGAGACGCTGCAGCGCAAGCTGCGCATCGCGAACGCGCTCATCGCGCTCCAAAAAAAAGCGCACGAGCTCCTGGGACTGGCGCTGCCCGAGCCGCCCGAGGACGAGAGCTGATGCGCCTCGTCGAAGAGCGCGAAGCAGAGGTGCCGGTGGACGCGGCCTGCACGGTGCTGAACGTGAGTCGCGCGTCGTTGTACCGGTCGCGTCGACCTGCACCACCGTCAGCGGTCGTCCGAGTACGCGCGCCGAGCCCGCGCCGGCTGCCCGAGGCTGAACGCCAGGCCATCCTGGAGGTGCTCCACCACCCGGAGTTCGTCGACCAACCGCCGACGGAGGTCTACGCGACGCTGCTCAGCCGCGGCACGTACCTGTCGTCCATCCGCACGATGTACCGTGTCCTCGCCGAGGCTGGCGAGACGCAGGACCGCCGCGGCCAACGAACGCCCCAGAAGCACGCGATGCCGTCGCTGATGGCGACCGCGCCCAACCAGGTTTGGACGTGGGACATCACGAAGCTGGCGACGCTGCAGAAGGGCGTCTTCCTGATGGCGTATGTGATCATCGACCTGTTCAGCCGCTTCGTCGTCGGCTGGATGGTCGCGACGAAGGAGTGCAAGCACCTCGCCGCGCAGCTCTTCGCCGAGACCATCGCGCGCCACGGCATCGCGCCCGGCCTCCAGGTCCACGCCGACCGCGGCTCCGCGATGAAGAGCGACACGCTCGCGCAGCTCCTCGACTCGCTCGGCGCGTCGCGCAGCTTCAGCCGTCCGCGCGTCTCCAACGACAACCCGTACAGCGAGGCCGGCTTCAAGACCATGAAGTACCAGCCCGACTACCCGGGCTGCTTCGCCTCGGCCCTCCATGGCCGCGGCTGGCTGGGCGACTTCTTCGCCTGGCACAACGACCACCATCACCACGCAGGCCTCGCCCTCTTCACGCCCGCCGACGTCTTCCACGGTCGCGTCGCCACCGTCGCCTCGACCCGCCAGGCCGCCCTCGACGGAGCGTACCGTGCCCATCCCGAGCGGTTCCCCCACGGCCCACCCCAGGTCCGCCTGCCGCCCGCGGCCGTGCACATCAATCCGGTCGTCACCGAAGCCGTCGACCTGACGGACCCCGGTACGGCTATCGAGGCGATCGCCTCATAGAATTCAGGCAACCTCTGTATCAAACGCGTTGACACGTTCCGATCAGGCCGTGGGTCACTTTTCGTCGCATCAGGGTGGCCGTCTACAGTCAGAAGACGGTGTTCAGGAATTTACTTTCGGGCGCACCGGAACATAGATCTCGGCATCGCCTCAGGAACAGCATCCAAGGCAACCCATGTCAGGCCCCATCAGCGTCGATATCGTGTCCGACACCCTCTGCCCGTGGTGCTTCATCGGGAAGAGGAGGTTCGAGCGCGCGGTCGCGGCGAGGCCGGGGATCGATCTGGTCGTGACGTGGCATCCCTACCAGCTCGACCCGGGGATTCCGCCTGCGGGCGTGGACTACCGGACGCGCATGGAGTCCAAGTTCGGCGCGATGGCGCGCGTCGACGCGGCGCACGCGCGCGTGCGCGACATCGGCGCGAGCGTGGGCATCGGGTTCGCGTTCGAGCGCATCACCCGGGCGCCCGACACCATCGCCACCCACTGCATCGCCCGGTGGGCGCACGAGCAGGGCGGCGCCGCGCTGCAAGGCGCGGTGGTCGAGCGGCTCTTTCAAGGCTTCTTCGAGGTAGGCGCCGATTTGACCGATCACGATCTGCTGGCGAAGCTGGCGGGCGCCGCCGGCATGGACGCCGAGCTCGTGCGCGAGTACCTGGCGTCAGGGCGCGATCGCGACACCGTGCGCGCCGAGGCGGACGGCTGGCGGCGGGCCGGCGTGGACGGTGTGCCGACCTTTCTGTTCGAGAGGCGCTGGGCGGTGAGCGGCGCCCAGGAGGCCGAGACCTTCGTCAGCGTGCTCGATCGCGTCGCCGCGGGCGGCAAGCCCGGCATGGCAACCTCCGGCTGAGCGCAACCCGAGGCGCG
>JBKJOI010000976.1:0-12021 GCA_046595695.1 Haliangiales bacterium
CGACGAGGACGGCTGCCCCGAGGCAGACAACGACAAGGACGGCATCCCCGACCAGGACGATCAGTGCCCCGACGATCCGGGCCAGCGCAGCAGCAAGAAGGACGGCGGCGGCTGCCCGGGGTCCGACTCGCCGTAGCGCTGGCCACGCCGGCTGCAGAACCAGGACCGCCACCGATCGCGCGCGTGGTCCTTGCACCGGACCGGCACTCACGCGAGCATGACGCGGTCATGTCAGCCGCTACCGCCGTGTCCTCCGTGTCCGCCAGCTCCGTTCCCGCCGCCGCCTCCACCGCCTGGCGCGAAGTCGTCCCCGAAGGCGAGGACGCGCGCTTCCTGCGCCACGCCGAGAAGCTGCGTGAGATCCAGCAGGCGAGCTCGCGCAAGGCGGGCGCCGGCCGCGCGCTGCACCGCAAGGGCACCCTGGGCGCGCAGGCGAGCTTCGAGATCCTGCCCGACCTGCCCGCCGAGCTGCGCGTGGGGTTGTTCGCCGCACCGGCGACGTACGCCGCGTACGTGCGCTTCTCGAACGGCTCGCCGGTGCACCAGGCGGATCGCAAGCCCGACGTGCGCGGCCTCGCGGTCAAGCTGGTCGGCGTGCCCGGCAAGAAGCTGATCCCGGGCCTCGAGGATGCGTCGACGCAGGACTTCCTGGCCATCCAGACGCCGATGACGCCGTTCAGCCACGCCGACGACTTCGTCGCCGCGGTGTGGGCCGCGCGCCAGCCGCTGCTGGCGCTGCCGCGCTTCATCGGCGCGTTCGGGCTCGGCCGCGCGCTCGTGCTCGGTAAAAAGTTCGCCGCGTCGATCGGCGGGCCGATCGCGACGCTCGCGCAGAAGCGGTTCTTCAGCGCCCTGCCCATCCGCTACGGCAGCTACGCCGCGAAGTACGCGTTCCTACCCACGCCGACTGACGGCGCCGCCGCCACCGCCGCGCTCGGCAACGACCGCGACTGCTTCGGCAAGGATCTCGGCGCGCGCCTCGCCCGCGGGCCGCTCACTTACGACTTCGCGGTGCAGCTCTTCCGCGACGAGCGGCGCACGCCGATCGAGGACGGCTCGGTCGAGTGGCTCGAGTCCGACGCGCCGTTCGTGCGCGTCGGGCGCCTGGTGATCCCGCAGCAGGACGTGACCACCGGCCGCGGCCAGCAGGTCACCGCGCTGGTCGAGAAGCTGTCCTTCGATCCGTGGCACGCGCTCGAGGCGCACCGGCCGCTCGGCAACATGATGCGCGCGCGCAGCCACGCGTACCGCCTGTCGACGCAGGACCGCAAGGCCGCGCCCGAGCCCGACGGCAGCGAACGCTTCGCCTGAACGCCCCATCGAACGCCCCATCGAACGCCCGATTCGCCGTGACCTCCGCCCTGCTGAACGCGCTCCGCCGCGAGTACCGCTCCCTGCCCCCGGCCTACTGGGTCATCTTCTGGGGCACGCTCGTCAACAAGGCGGGCAGCTTCGTCGTGCCCTTCCTCGCCCTCTACATGGCGAGCGCGCGCCACGAGTCGGAGCAGACCGTCGGCCTGGTCATGGCGCTCTACGGCGGCGGGACGATCCTGGCCGGGCTCGTCGGCGGCACGCTCGCCGATCACCTGGGCCGGCGCGCCACCATGCTGCTCTCGCTGTTCGGCGGCGCGGCCGCCATGCTCGGCATCGGCTTCGCGCGCACGCTGCCCGAGATCTGCGTCGCCACCTTCTTCATGGGCTGGCTGGCCGAGATGTACCGTCCCGCAGTCTCGGCGATGATCGCCGACATCGTCCCGCCCGTGGATCGCCCGCGCGCCTACGCGCACCTCTACTGGGTGATAAACCTTGGCTTCGCGATCGCGCCGGTGCTCGCCGGCCTCGCCGCGCTGTGGAGCTACCTCGCGCTCTTCGTCGTCGATGCCGCGACGCTCGTCGTCTACGGCTTCATCGTGCTGGTGCGGGTGCGCGAGACGCGGCCCGCCGAGGCCGCGCACGCCGCCCGGCAGCGCGGCGGCCCGGGCCTCGCCACCGTCGTGAAGGACGGCACGTTCATGGGCTTCGTCCTGCTGACCTTCGGCGCGGCGCTCGTCATGTGGCAAAACGGCACCGCGCTGCCCATCGACATGGTGCGTCAGGGCATCTCGCCCGCCACCTACGGCGTGCTCATGTCGATCAACGGCGTCATGATCGTCTTCCTGCAGCCGTTCATCACGCGCGCGCTGGCCAAGCGGGACCGCACGCGCGTGCTGGCGATCTCGGCGCTGCTGTTCGGCGTCGGCTTCGGCCTGTACGGGGTGGTCGGCTCGGTCGCCGGCTATGCCTTCGCGATCGCGGTGTGGACGGTCGGCGAGATCGCGCATCTGCCCACGTCGTCCATGGTGGTCGCCGATCTGGCGCCCGTCGCGATCCGAGGCCGTTACCAGGGCATCTACGGCATGGCCTGGGGCATGGCGTCGTGTATCGGGCCGCTCGTGGGCGGCGCGTTCCTGGGCGGACCGGGAGGCCGCGCGCTCTGGTTCTCGTGCTTCGGCGTCATGGTCCTGGTCACCGTCGGCCACGTCGCGCTCGGCCGCGCTCGCACGCGCCGCGAAGCCGCTTCCGGGCTGGCTGCGCCCGGCCCTAAAATCTGATACGATTTCGAAGCCTTGGAGCAATTCGGGAAATACCAGCTGGTCCGCCTCCTGGGCACCGGCGGAATGGCCGAGGTCTTCCTGGCGCGCAGCTCGGTGGCTCAGGGCCTCGCGAAGCTGCTGGTCATCAAGAAGATCCACCCCGCGTTTGCCCGCTCCAAGCACTTCGTCACCATGTTCGTGGACGAGGCCAAGATCGCGCTCGGCCTGAACCACCCGAACATCGTGCAGGTCTTCGACTTCGGCCACGTGGGCCAGACCTACTTCCTGGCCATGGAGCACGTCGAGGGCATGGACCTCCTGCGGCTCCTGCAGGAAGGCGCCAAGGTCGGCAAGCGCGTGCCCTACGGGCTGTGCGCGTACATCGCGCAGCAGGTCGCCAAGGGCCTCGACTACGCGCACCGCAAGACCGACGAGTACAGCGAGCCGCTCGGCATCGTGCACCGCGACATCTCGCCGCAGAACATCATCGTGTCGTGGGACGGCGGCGTGAAGATCGTCGACTTCGGCATCGCGCGCGCACGCGACGTCCACGAGGAGGAGGGCGTCGTCAAGGGCAAGTTCGCCTATATGTCGCCCGAGCAGGCGCGCGGCGAGCCGGTCGACCACCGCTCCGACGTGTTCTCGGCGGGCATCGTGCTGTTCGAGCTGGCCTGTGCGCGCCCGCTGTTCACCGGCAAGGGCAAGGAGGTGCTCGAGCTGGTCAAGAGCGGCCAGATCCCGCGGCCGCGCGAGCATGATCCCGAGCTGCCGCGCTCGCTCGAGGACATCATCCTGCGCGCGCTGGCGTTCCATCGCGACGATCGCTTCGCGACCGCGCGCGACCTGCAGAACGCGCTCGGCCGCTTCCAGCAGCGCTGGGCCGCCGAGACCGACGACCTGTTCGACTCGGGCACGCTGGCGCAGTTCGTGGCGTCGATCGTCACGCGCGAGCGGCCGGTGCGCGTGCCGGCGGCCACGCTGCCGCCGGGCGCGGGCTCGCCCGGCGCGGCGGCGGCGGCGGCCGAGGCGAGCGCGGCGGCGGCCGGTGCGCCGCTGGCCGCGGGCAGCGTGCATCCGCCCGGGCCGCGCACGAGCGGCGACACGCCGGCGCCCGGGCTCGCGATCGCGGCCACCCCCTCCGCCGATACCACGCCCGGCCGCGAGCCCCGGACCGATCCAGCGCTCCGTCCGCAGCAGCCGATCTCGATGAGCTCGACGCCCCATGGCGCGCGCCGCACGCCCGCGCTCGGCGTGCCGGTGTCCACGCCCGGCTCGCTCACGCCCATCCCGCCCGACTCGGCGGTGACGCCCGCAGGCAAGCGCAGCGCCGCCGACATCGGCGTGGGCCCGGGCGGGGACACGCCGCCGCCGGGCATGCACGAGGTGCGCGAGCGCAAGCACGTGCTGGTGCTCGAGGGCGAGCTGACCGGTCTCCCGTCCTTGCGCCGCCGCGTCGGTGAGGCGCGCGCCGCGCAGACCGTCGCCGAGTTCTTCCGCATCGCCGAGCACATCGCCTACAAGCACGAGGCGCACGCGCACCGCATCTCCGACCCGGGCGGCTCGGGGTTCGCCTACGTGATCGGTCTGCCGGTCGCTGGCGAGGACGATCCGTCGCGCGCGGTGCGCCTGGCGCTCGCGCTGGTCGACGCGCTCGACGGCATCGGCCGCGACGTCGAGCCCGAGCTGCGCCTGTCAGTGGGCATCCAGCGGGGCGTCGCGATCGTGCACCGCCACGGCGCCGCGTGGGCCTACGAGCTGGCGAGCGAGACCACCGCGATCGCCGGACGGCTGGCGCGCGAGGCCCAGGGCGGCGAGGTCCTGGTCGGTGGCGGCGTCTACCGGGTGGCACGCGCCGAGTGGAACTTCGAGGAGCTCAGCACCATCGACCTGCCCGACACCACCAACGACGACTCGACGCCGGGCGGGCGCGACGACGGCGACGCCGACGCGGCGCCGCGCAAGGCGCGCATCTACCGGCTGCGCGGGCCCAAGGAGCGCGAGCAGCGCCTGCGCGAGCGCGGCGACGGCGGCACCATCTTGGGCCGCGAGCTCGAGCTCAAGGCGCTGCGCGACGCCTACCGCGACGCGCTGGCGCGGCGCGAGAAGCGCTACGTGATCATCGCGGCCGACGCGGGCGTGGGCAAGCGCTCGCTGGTCTCGGCGTTCCTGGCCACCATCCCGGCGGGCGAAGCCACGGTGCTGCGCGCGGCCGCGCGCGCGGTCACGTCGGACAGCCCGTACAGCATCGTCGCGGACCTGGCGCGCGACATGCTCGGCCTCGCCGAGGGCGCCGAGCCGCGCGAGGTGCAGCGGCGGCTGCAGATGGCCGCCAGCATGCTCTACCCCGACGAGGAGGTCTCGCGCGAGGTCAAGGGCGTCCTGCAGATGGTCGGCATGCTCCTGGGCGTGAAGGTGCC
The DNA here is from genome assembly GCA_046595695.1 of Haliangiales bacterium. Lineage (GTDB taxonomy): Bacteria > Myxococcota_A > Polyangia > Haliangiales > SHYZ01 > JBKJOI01. Next base: position 4,991 of record JBKJOI010000976.1, read on the forward strand.
GGGCGCGGCGGTCGGCGAGATCGACGCCGAGGAGCGCCGCCACCGCATGCTGCAGGCGCTCAAGCGCATCGAGGAGCGGCTCTCGCAGGACAAGCCGCTCGTGATCGTGACCGAGGACGTGCACTGGTCGGATCCTGCCAGCTGGGAGGTGTTCTCCGAGCTCATCGCCATGAAGACGCCGCAGCCGATCTTCGGCATCGCGACCGCACGCCCCGACGAGCGCATCCTGCAGGCGGCGAGCGCGACCGGCGCGACCCTGCTCATGCTCGGCGAGCTGCCCGTGGTCGAGCGCGAGAACATGGTGCTGCGCCGCTTCGCGCCCGGCGAGGACGCCGGCGAGCTCGCGCACGCGATCGTGGCCAAGGCGGGCGGCAACCCGTTCTTCATCAACGAGGTGGTCGAGTCGCTGCTCGAGCGCGGCATCCTCGCCGAGGTCTCGGGCACCGACTCGGGCGTGGCCTCGGGCGGCGTGCGCCTGCCGCAGCTGCGCTGGGTCAAGCGCGACGCGCCGGTGCAGGTGCCGGCGTCGGTCGAGCTGCTCGTCGCGACCCGCCTCGACCGGCTGCCCGCCGGCGAGAAGGAGACGCTCACGCGCGCCGCGGTGCTCGGGCGCGCGTTCTCGACCGCGGATCTCGAGGCGCTCTACGGCCGCGCCGCGCAGGTCGAGCTCGACGCGCTGGCGCGCCGGCAGCTGCTCGACATCGACATCTCGGTCGCGGGCGGCTGGCTGTTCAGGAACGAGATGACCCAGCAGGTCGCCTACGACCTCTTGCCCATCGACGAGCGCGCCGCGCTGCACCGCAAGGCCGCCGCCCGGCTGTCGGGCTCGCCTGGCTACCGGCCCGGCCAGGACGACGCGCGGCTCGCGCGCCACCTCGAGCTCGCCGGCGAGACGCATACCGCGGCGCGCCGCTACCTGAGCGCGGCGACGCACGCGCTCGACGTGCGCGGCTCGAGCGAGGCCTGGGGCCACCTCACCCGCGCGCTCAAGCTCCTGCCCCGGACCGCGCACGAGGAGCGCTACAGCGCCTACGCCGAGCGCGAGGGCATCCTGCGCACGCAGGCGCGCCGGCCGCAGCAGCTGCGCGAGATCCACCACATGCGCCGCGAGGCCGAGGCCATGAACGACGCGGCGCGGCTCGCGCAGGCGCTGACGCGGCTCGCGCAGCTCTACCTCGACGTCGGGCGCGCCCCGGCGGCGCGGCGCACGCTGGGCCCGGCGCTCGACGCGGCGCGCAAGGCGGGCAGCCGGCTCGCCGAGGCGGGCGTCATGCGCCTGCAGGCGTCGCTCGCGCGCTCCATCGGCCAGAACGGCGAGGCGCTCGAGCTGACCAGCAAGGCGCTCACGCTGTGCGGCGACGATCGCGCCGGCCTGCTCGAGCGCGGACAGGTGCTGTCGATCCGCGGCACCACGCTGTGGAACATGTCGCGGCTGCGCGAGGCCATCGAGGCCTACGCCGAGGCGCTGGTGATCTACCGCAAGCTCAAGGTGCCGCGCCAGGAGGCGCGCGCGCTCAACAACATGGGCATCGTGTTCGCGGCGCTGGGCGAGTTCGAGGAGGCGCTGACCCACTACAAGCGCGCGCTCAAGATCGACACCGAGCTGGGCGATCGCGTGGGCATCGGGCTCAAGCTGGGCAACATCGGGCAGGCCTACCTGGAGGTCGGCTCGCTCGGCAAGGCCGAGCAGTACCTGACCAAGGCGCTGATGATGGCGCGCGAGACCAAGGATCCGGTCAGCGGCACCGACGCGACCATCACGCTCGGCCAGGTGATGCTGCGGCGCGGCGAGCCGGCGCGCGCGCGCCAGCTGTTCGAGCGCGGGCTCGAGCTCGCCAGCAAGAACCGCAACCGCTACCAGGAGATCCGCGCGCTCTGCTACCTGCCGCTCGCGCAGCTGCGCGCCGGCGATCCGCCCGAGGGCGCGCTCGACCTGGCGCGCTCGGCGGTCAAGCTGGCCAAGGCCGCGCCCATGCCGGTCGGCGTGATCTACGGGCTCGCGGTCGAGGCGCTCGCGCTCTCGGCGCTGGGCCGGGTCGCCGAGGCCGCCGACCGCGCCGCCGACGGCGTGATCGCGCTCGAGACCATGGAGAACGCCGAGGGCGCCGACGAGATCTTGTTCATCCACGCCCGGCTGGCCAAGGCCGCGGGGCGGGCCACCGAGGCGCGCGCGTCGCTCAAACGCGCGCACACCGAGGTGCAGTCGAAGGCGCGCCGGCTGCGCGATCCGACGCTGCGCATGTCGTACATGGCGAGCGAGCCGGCGCGCGACATCGTCGCGGAGCACGCGGCAGAAGCGGGGCATTTGCGATGAGCTGCGAGCAGACGCGACGAATCCCGGGCGGCCGACCATGAACGACGACGACGCCAAAGCGCCTCCGCCCGAGCCCTCGGCGCCGCACCACCTGGGGGGCGCGGTGCTGCCGCCCTTCGACTTCGACGAGGCGCTCGCTGGCGTGCGCGACCGCGGCAGCGCGCTCGTGCTCATGCACGATAACCCCGACCCCGACTGCATGGCCGCAGCCGAGTGCATCAAGCTCCTGCTCACGACGCGCGCGGATCTCGAGGTCACCATCGCGCGCGGCGGCATCATTGGACGGCCGGAGAACCGCGCGATGGTCAACGTGCTCGGGCTCACGCACGTACCCATCGAGACCGTCGACTTCGACGCCTACGGCGTGATCGCGATGGTCGACACCCAGCCCGAGACCGGCAACAACTCGCTGCCCACGGGCCACCGCGTCGACATCGTCGTCGATCACCACCCGCTGCGCGGACCGGCGGTGCGCGCGCCCTGGTGCGACATCCGCGACGGCTACGGCGCGTCGTCGACGATCACGTACGACTACCTGCGCCGGGCCGGGCTCATGGTCGACTCGATGCTCGCGACCGCCCTGCTCTACGCGATCAAGAGCGAGACGCGCGATCTCGGCCGCGAGGTCAGCGAGCACGAGCTCGCCGCCTACCAGGAGCTGGTGCCGCGCGCCGACATGGCCAAGCTGCACGCGATCGCCGAGCCCAAGGTGCCCGCGGCCCACTTCGCCTCGCTCGACCGCGCGCTGCGCAACGCCGAGGTGCGCGGGCCGCTGCTCACCGCCAACCTGGGCGCGCTCGACTACCCGGATCTGGTCGCCGAGATGGCGGACCTCCTGCTGCCCTACGAGCGCGCCCGCTGGGTCATGTGCCTCGGGCAGCACAACGGGAACGTCTACCTGTCGCTGCGCACCGACGAGCAGCACGCGCACGCCGGCGGCGTGATTCGCCGCCTGGTCTCCGGCCGCGGCGCGGCCGGAGGACACGGCATGATCGCGGGCGGCAGGCTGCACGCGCGCGTGACCGGCGAGGCGGAGCTGGCGCGCGTGTACAGCGAGCTCGCGGATGGGCTGGCGAAGGAGCTCGGCCTGGCGAGCGCGCCGGCGGTGCCGCTGATCGCGCGGGGGTAACGCGGGGCGCGGGCGCCCGCCGCGCGCGGGGGGCCTGCGCGGCACGGGGCGCGGGGAGCACCGCCCTCGGTGCCTTTTTCCGACAGATCTTCAGTCGATCTCGCACACGTAGGGTTGCTCGTCGGTGCAGCGGCTGTCGTTCCAGGTGTCGTCGTCGAAGAAATCGAGCGCCAGGCAGTCCTCGTCGCCCACGTTGTTCGGCTCGCCGCTGTGCCAGGCCGAATAAGCGAACGGCTCGCCGGTGGTCCACTCGAACGCACCTTCCGCGGAGCCATCGCTGGCCCCGGCCCAGGAGCGCACGTTGACCAGCGCGCCCACGAACGCCTGCTCCTCGGCATCGGCGATCGTGACCAGGTGCGCACCGCGCGCCGTGCAGGCGCCCCGCGCGCTGTCCCAGTTGCTGCGGTCGTGGAAGACGCGATACGCATGGCCGTCGGCGCCCACGAGCCAGCCTGGATCCTCGCAGACGAAGTACCGCGTGGCACCGCACGGCAGATCGTTCATGTCCCCGCTCGCGGCCTTCTGCTCGACGCAGTCCTCGTTGCCGTTGAAGTCGTCGGGCTGTCCAGGCTCCCAGGACTCGAACGAGAGCGCCTCGCCGGTCGCCCACACGAAGACGCCTTCGCGGTCGCGGTCGTCGAGGCCGATCCAGTAGGCGTTGTCACCGAGGAGCAGCTTGTCGCGCACCTCGAGCGCCTCGCCGGCATCCTGGTACGAGGCCAGGTGAGCAGCCATGGCCGCGCACGCCTCGCCGGCGGCCTGGTACGACAGGGAGGCGTCGCGACGGCTGAAGCAGTGGCCATCGATCGCCGAGCTGGCGGAGCCGGTGCAGCTCACGCAATTGTTGCTGCAGCCGTCGTCGTCCACGGTGTTGCCGTCGTCGCAAGCTTCGACCGAGGGGCGCACCGCGCCGTCGCCGCAACGGGCGAGCTGGCAGGCAACGCAGCGGCCTCCGGCGTTCGCCGCGTCGTCGTCGCAGACCTCGCCTGGATCGAGCGTGCCGTTGCCGCACAGCGAAGGCGCGTCGTTCGAGGCTGCGGCATCGGGGCGCAGCGTGCTGTCCTGGGCACCCGCATCGATGGCGCCCGAGTCGTGACGGGCTTCGCCCGTGCAGTAGGCGTCGGCGCAGCTCTGCCCGATCGGGCAATCACTATCGACGCTGCACGCGTACCGCGAGGCCGCGAAATCGACCTCGAGCGTGCAGCCCGCAGTCAGCACGACCGCGAGGCCCAAGCCGACCACCCACCGCAAGCCCGAGCTCCCGAGATTGTCGCTATCGGGCAAGCTCGCCTTCCGGGTAGTCGTGAGCCACCGGTGCTGTCGTCGTCATGGGTGGGGCATCCGCGTACACCGGCAGCTCCTTGGCGAAGTCGGCTCGGTTCGAGTCATCCAGTAGTCCAGCGTCGCTGTCGTCGGCCATAGCGTGTCCTCGGCCAGGGATTCGAGTCAACAGTGACGTAATCGAGCATGCGGTCGAATGTTTTATTCGTTGACGGTTGCCGGTCACGCGGTGGGCGTGGCGATGCTGCCCTCGCTGCGGTACCTGGGTGCACGACTGGCCAACTTCCTGGCGACCGACGAGCTGGGGCAGGAACGACCCCTGGCTCGCAGACCTGGCCGGACCCGGCGCTGTCGGTGGCGCGCGGCTTCTGCCATCATGCGGGAGCGTGCGTCCATTCCTGCCGTTCGCTGCCCTGGTGCTCGTCGCGATGGCGGCGTGTGAAGGTGACGACGGCCTGCTGCTGCACGAATGGACGCTCGAGCGAGAAGGCGCCGCTCCGATCGCAGTGACCCTACCGGCCTACCTGCCCATCCCCGACCGTCCGCTCGACTACAGCCTGCGCCGGCGCATCGTTGTCCCGCCGGCGTGGCTGGGCCGCGACGTGCGGCTGGTCGTCCCTGGCGGCCAGACGCGGGTTTCGCTCGTCGCTGACGGACACGAGATCGCGGCCACCGACGGCGAGGCGGGTGCGGGCGACTACCGGGCCGGGGGGCCCTACATATGGGTGCTGCCCGCCCACGGCCAGGTCGACGGCGTCATCGACGTCACGCTGCGCGTGGAGCACCGCTGGGCCGCGAGCGCGTGGTGGCCGGCAGTGCCCGAGCTGCGGGAGCGCGACAACGGCCATCGAGCGTGGCTCGTGCACGCCACCAACCACCACCTCGCCATCATCGCCATCGCCGTGCTTCTGCAGCTCAGCCTCACCTCGATCACCGTGTACGCGATGGATCGCCGCCGTCGCGCTTATCTCTGGTTCTCGCTGCAGGTGGGCATGGCGGCCGCCTATCCCGTCTTCGTGCTCGGCTGGGCTCAGCCGCTCGCGGGCCGCTTCGACAGCACCCTCATGACCATCCCTGTGTCCTGTGCCATTCATTCCTCGATCTGGTTCACCCACGAGTTCTTTGCCATCGGCCCGCCCTGGCGCGGCTTCGCCTGGACCTGGATGGGTTCGAGCGTCGCGCTCGCGCTGGCGAGCGGACCCTTCTCCAGCGTCCGTTTCGGCGCTGGTCTCCTCACCGCGACAATGGCACCCCTGATCGTGTATCAGCTGTGGCGCTACACCTGGCTGCTACAGCGCGCGCGCGATCGCCGCAGCATCGTCTTCTCACTCTTCGGCTGGGTGGGCTTGGGCGCCTGCAATACGTTCGACTCCTTCGCCTGGCTGGGCAAGGCTGACGTGTTCGCCGGCGCACGCCTGGGCTCGCTCGGCCTCTTGATCTACGGCATCAGCCTGGCGATGCTGCTCAGCCGCCGGCACATCCTGGCCCTGAACGAGGGCGACGTGCTGAACGCCGAGCTGACCGAGCGCCGCCGGGCCGACGTCGCCCGCCTCGAGGACGAGCTGCGCCGGCAGGTGGCCGACCGTTCGGAGCAGATCTTCGCCGCGCTGGCGCTCGCCGACGGCAAGTCACGCGTGGCTCAGGAGCTCGAGCCCGGGCAGGTGGTCCAGGACCGCTACCGCGTGGTTCGCGAGCTCGGCCGTGGCGGCATGGGCATCGTGTACGAGGTCGTGCGTACCAGCGACGGCGAGCGCCTGGCGCTCAAGCTGACCTCCGACGTCAACGGCCCGGCGCTCGCGCGTCTGGCCCGCGAGGCGCTGGCGGCCACGCAGCTCAATCACCCCAACGTGGTCCGCGTCGTCGACGTCGACGTGGCCACCACCGGCTTCCTGTACATCGTCATGGAGCTCGTCGACGGCCTGAGCCTGCGCGACACGACCGCGCACGCGAGCGACCGGCGCTGGATCCTGGACGTGCTGGCGCAGGTGGCGCGCGGGCTCGGCGCCCTGCACGCCGCCGGCGTGGTGCACCGGGATCTGAAGCCGGCCAACGTGCTGGTGAGCGTCGACGCGAGCGGCCGGCCGCACGCGCGCATCGCCGACTTCGGCGTGGCCAAGCACGGCGTCGAGCACAGCCCCGGTGCCAGCGGCGCCAAACGGATGGCGGTGGAGACTACCGTCGATCGTCCGCCGCGTGGCAGCGGCCCGATGCCCGCGCCACCTGGGCCCGAGGCCCGCGGGCTGGCGACGCGCGCGTTGAACGCCACGCCGTCTGTGGCTGCCGTCGCGACACCGGCCCCGGCCGCGC
>JBKJOI010000994.1:0-7480 GCA_046595695.1 Haliangiales bacterium
GCTTCGAGCCGAGGAGCACGAAGAGCTTTGTGCTGCGCACCCACTGCCAGACCTCGGGCTGGTCGCTGACCGCGCAGGACGTCTACAACAACGTGATCCGCACCGCCATCGAGGCGATGGCGGCGTCGCAGGGTCACACCCAGTCGCTGCACTCCAATTCCCTCGACGAGGCGCTGGCGCTGCCGACCGACTTCTCCGCGCGCATCGCGCGCAACACCCAGCTGCAGCTGCAGCAGGAGTCGGGCATCTGCCGCGTCGTCGATCCGTGGGGCGGCAGCTACTACGTCGAGCGCCTCACCCACGACCTGGCCGAGCGCGCCATGACCCACATCGAGGAGGTCGAGAAGCTCGGCGGCATGGTCAAGGCCATCGAGGCCGGCCTGCCCAAGCTGCGCATCGAGGAGGCCGCCGCGCGCACCCAGGCGCGCATCGACTCGGGGCGCCAGACGATCGTCGGCGTGAACCACTACAAGCCCACCCAGGTCGACGACATCCCGGTGCACAAGGTCGACAACGCGGCGGTGCGCCGCACCCAGGTCGAGCGGCTCGCCCAGCTGCGCAAGGAGCGCGACCCGGCGCGTGTCGAGGCCACGCTGGCCGCGCTCACCCACGCCGCCGCGACCGGCCAGGGTAACCTGCTCGAGCTCGCCGTCGACGCCGGGCGCGCCCGCGCCACCGTCGGCGAGATCTCGTACGCGCTCGAGAAGGTCTACGGCCGCCACGAGGCGCAGATCCGCTCCATCTCCGGGGTGTACAGTGGCGAGGTGGGCGAAGAGAGCGACGCCGTGGCGCGGTTGCGCGCACGCACGCAGAAGTTCCTCGACAGCGAGGGCCGGCGCCCGCGCATCCTGGTCGCCAAGATGGGCCAGGACGGCCACGACCGCGGCCAGAAGGTCATCGCGACCGCGTTCGCCGATCTGGGCTTCGACGTCGACGTCGGGCCGCTCTTCCAGACGCCCGACGAGACCGCGCGCCAGGCGGTCGAGAACGATGTGCACATCATCGGCGTGTCGTCGTTGGCCGCGGGGCACCTGACGCTGGTGCCCGCGCTGCGCGCCGAGCTGCAGAAGTTCGACCGCGACGACATCCTGATCGTCGTCGGTGGCGTGATCCCACCCGGCGACTACGAGCAGCTGCGCGGCTTCGGCGCGGCCGCGATCTTCGGGCCCGGCACCGTGATCACTGAGGCCGCCGACGCCCTGCTCGACCGCATCGAGCGCGAACCCGACCCGGCCTGAGCGTTCCAGGGGATACTCACACCATGGCCACCCGCGCCCGCCGCACCGTCGACGAGTACGCCGCGGGCGTGCGCGCCGCCGACCGCGCGATCCTGGCCCAGGCGATCACGCTGATCGAGAGCCGCGTGCCCCGTGACGCCGTGCTCGCCCAGGAGCTGCTCGCCCGCCTCCTGCCGCACACCGGGCGCGCGCGCCGGCTCGGCGTCACCGGCTCGCCCGGTGTGGGCAAGAGCACCTTCATCGACGCGCTGGGCGAGCAGCTGGTCGCCGCCGGCCACCAGGTCGCGGTGCTGGCCATCGATCCCTCGAGCGCGCTGTCCGGCGGCAGCATCCTGGGCGACAAGACGCGCATGGCGCGCCTGTCCATGAACCCGCGCGCGTACATCCGGCCGTCGCCGACCGGGCTCACCCTGGGCGGCGTAGCGCGCCGCACCCGCGAGTCCATGCTGCTCTGCGAGGCCGCGGGCTTCGACGTCGTGATCGTCGAGACCGTTGGCGTCGGGCAGTCGGAGACGGTGGTCTCCGAGATGGTCGACTTCTTCCTGGTCCTGCTCCTGCCCGGCGCGGGCGACGAGCTGCAGGGCATCAAGAAGGGCATCCTCGAGCTCGCCGACGCGGTCGCCATCAATAAATCCGACGGCGACAACGCGCCGCGTGCGCAGGTCGCGCTCGGCGAGGTCGAGTCGGCGCAGCGCTACACGCGTCCGCGCTCGCCGACCTGGAAGCCGCGCGCGCTCGCCATCAGCGCGATCACCGGGCTGGGCCTGGACGAGCTGTGGAAGATCTGTGAGCGCCACCGCCGCGAGCTGACCGCGAACGGCGAGCTCGACGCGCGCCGGCGCGAGCAGCAGCTGCGCTGGATGTGGTCCATGATCGAGGAGCGCCTGGGCGCCGCCTTCCGCAGCCACCCGGCCATCGCGGCGCGGCTCGCGGCGCTCGAGGCCGAGGTGCGCGACGGGTGCATGCCGCCCACGCAGGCGGCGCGCGAGCTGCTCACGGCCTTCGGCATCGCCGCGGGCGTGGCGGCCGGGGACTGACGCCGCCGTGCGCGTGATCTCCCTGTGCCCCAGCCTCACCGAGACGGTGGTCGCGCTCGGCCTCGGCGACGCGCTGGTCGGCCGGACCAAGTTCTGCATCCACCCGGCCGAGATCGTGGCCGGCGTCGAGAAGCTGGGCGGCACCAAGAACCCGCGCATCGAGCGCATCGTCGAGCTGCGCCCGGATCTCGTGCTCATGAACGACGAGGAGAACCGGCGCGAGGACTTCGTCGCGCTGGAAGCGGCGGGCGTGCACTGCCTGAGCACCATGCCGCGCGACGCCGCGGGCGCCGCGCTGCAGGTGCGCGCGATCGCGGCGGCGCTGGGCGTGCGCGACGCGGGCGAGCGGATCGCGGCGGACATCGAGGCCCGCGCAGCGCGGGTGCGCGCGGCGCAGGCGACGCGCCCGGTGGGGCTGTCGCCGCTGCGCTTCGCGTACCTCATCTGGAAGGACCCGTGGATGACGGTGAACGGCGACACGTACATCCACGCGCTGCTCGCGCTCGCCGGCGGCGCCAACGTGTTCGCGACGCGGTCCGTGCGCTACCCGCAGGTCACGCTGGCCGAGCTCGCCGAGGCGGCGCCCGAGGCGGTCCTGCTGTCCTCCGAGCCCTACCCGTTTGCGCCCAAGCATGCCGACGAGCTCGCGGCCGCGCTCGGCCTCGCGCGCGCGTGCGTGCACCTCGTCGACGGTGAGGTGCTGTCGTGGCACGGGGCGCGCACGCCCGCCGGGATCGATCACGCCGAGCGGCTAGTGGCGGACGCGCGCGTGGCCGCCACGGCGTCGGCCGGAAGCGGAGGAGCGCAGCGCTAGGCGCAGGATCGCACCGTCCTTCCACCCGCCCGCGAGCGTGCCGCCCGACGCGACCAGGACGTCGTCGCCATCGAGCCGTACCGCCTCGACGTTGCGCCCGCCGCCCGCGACGATCTCGATCGAGCCGCCCGCGCCGGGCAAGCGGGCCACGCGCCCGTCGGAGTACGCGAACCAGACGACGCCCGCCGCGACCACGAGCGCGGCCGGGCCCGACAACCCGGCGGCCAGGCGCTCGTGCGCGCGCCCCGGCGGCAGGCCCCGCCGTGGCGTGCGTGACACCTGCCCGCGCGCGTTGGCGAAGTCGTCGTCGTCGTCCTCGTCGAGCCAGTAGACGAAGTCGCCGTCGACGGCGATCGCGTCGGCACCCGCGAGCCCGTCGGCGAGCACCTGCACCGCTGCGCCGCCCGCGCCGCCGCCGAGCGGCACGCGCACCAGCCGATCGCGGCCGGCCGCGCTGACCAGCAGGTACGCCGCCTCGTCGTCGACGGCGAGCGCGTGCGAGGGCCCGCCGAGCGCGGCCAGGCGCCGCACCGGGCCGCCAGCTGCCGCGACCACGTGCACGCCGTCGTCGTCGGCGAAGTAGACCTCGCCAGCGCGCGCGGCCACCGCGATCGGGTGCGGCCGGCCGCTGGCGAGCTCGACAATGGCGCCGCCGGCGACCGGCACCCGGCTCACCGTGCCGGCGTCGAAGTTGGTCCACACGAGCGCCGCGCCCGCGTCGTCCAAGCCGCCCGACGCGATCGTCATGGCCGACACGCCGCGCGGCGCGTGCGCCAGCAGGAGCGGCGCGCCGCCCACGCGCGGCGCCTTCATGATCGCGCCCTGGTAGGTTGCCCAGTACACCGCGTGCGCGTCGGCGGCGAGCGCGCGCGGCTGGCCGGGCGCGGGCGCGAGCAGCTCGTAGGTCGCCGCGCGTGCCGCCGGCAAGAGCGGCACGAAGGTGACGTCGGAAGGCCCGGCCAAGATCCAGCCGCCCGGCACCGCGGCCAGCGCACGCAGCCCGCGCGGCGTGCTCGAGCGCACCACGCCGGCCACCCGCAGCGACGCGAAGTGCGGCGGATCGCGCTCGACCAGGCCGTCCTCGAGCCACGCGAGCTGCCCGTGCCCGAAGCTCAGCGCGCGCGGCCGCTCGAGCCCCTCGGCGAGGAGCTCAGGCCGGGCGGCGGCGCCGATGCCGCCGAGCGAGCGCGCGCCGATCTTGCCCTCGCCGCCCGCGCTGCCCTGCGCCACCCAGACGAGACGCCCGCCGTTCAGCGTGAGCGCGATCGGCTGATCGACGCCCTCGGCGAACGGCTCGGGCGCGCCGCCCGCGCCCGCCACGCGCCAGATCACGCCATCCTGCCGTGTCGCGACGTAGATCGGGCCGCCGTCGGGTTCGGCGGTCACCGCGGTCGGCTCGAGCAGCCCACCCGCGAGCTTGCGCGCGGCGCCGCCGGCCATGGGTATCCGCCAGAGCGTGCCCGACGCGCCCGCGGTCGCGACCACGACGGCGCTGCCGGCGAACGCAAGCGCCACCGGATCGTCCAGACGTTCTGCGAGCACGACCGCCGTGCCGCCCGCGAGCGGCGCGCGCACCAGCTGGCCATCCAGGAACGCGTCGACCCGGCCCGCTACCGCCTCGCCACGGTTGAGCCAGTAGAGCGCGCCACCGCGCGCCGCAAGCCGGTGCGGCGCGAGCTGTCCGCTCGCCACCAGCTCGAGCGCACCACCCGCCAGCGGCACGCGATGGATCGTTCCCTCGCTCGTGCTCGCGAAGTAGACGTACGCGCCGTCCACGATCGCGTCGGCGATGCCGCGACGTCCGCTCGCCAGCACGCGGCCGGCCGGCAGGCGCGAGCTCAACGAGGTCGGCGCCACCGCGCCGGGCAACTCCTCCATGACCACCGAGGGCCTGACCGGAGCGGGCTGCGGCGCGGCCCCGGAACCGAGGGTCTCGCCCGCGTCAAGCGCGTTCGCCTGATCTTCGGCCTTCTTGCTGGCATCCGGCTTGCCGGCCGCCGGCTTGCCGGGGCATCCGGCTTGCCCTAGGACCGTCACCAGGGCCAATGCAAACAGCGTTCCGCGGGGAGAAACTGGCATTCCTGGGCATCCTAGCTTCGCCAGCGACGGATCACCGCGCTATAATGACCGAAGGTTTAACGACACGTGTCACGAGACCAACTCGAGGAGCTCCTCTCCCAGCTCGACGACGATACTCGTGAGCGCTGGGCGGAGCTTCTCGAACGCGTCGACGCCGAGCTCGCCGAGAAGGGTCCCATGGCGCTGCGCGAGCACCTGGACGCCGCGCTCGGCCACCTGCTCGCGATCGGCTGGGCGCTGCACCGCTGCTACTCGGCGGACGACTCGTCCTCGATCATGGGCCCGCTGGGCGATGCTGCCACCACGGTCGAAGAGCTCCGCGCCAGCCTGGACAAGATCTCCAAGAAACCGGAGTGGTCGCAGTAGCTCGCACGGCGGGCGGCCGCGAAGGGCCTGCGCGCCCGACGCTTTTGCGCTAGCTTCGCCCCGTGGACGAACCCGGGATCGCGAAGCGCAAGGCTGACCACATCGCGGTGGCAGCGTCGGGGGACGCCGACTTCCGCGAGACCACGACCTTGCTCGAGCACGTGCGCCTGGTCCACCAGGCGCTGCCCGAGCGTCACGCCGACGACATCGATCTCTCGGTCACGCTCGCCGGCCGCACCCTCGCCGCGCCCGTGGTCGTCGCCGGCATGACCGGCGGCACCGCCGAGGCGCGCACGATCAACCGCGATCTGGCGCGCGCCGCCGAGTCGCTCGGCCTGGCCTTCGGGCTGGGCTCGCAGCGCGCGATGGCGCTGCACCCCGAGCTCACCGACACCTTCGCGGTGCGCGATGCCGCGCCGAACGTCTTCCTGCTCGGCAACCTGGGCATCGTGCAAGCGCGCGAGCTGGGCGTGGCCGCGGTGCGCGAGCTGGTCGAGCGCGTGGACGCCAACGCGCTGTGCGTGCACCTGAACCCGGCCATGGAGCTGGTCCAGGACGGCGGCGATCGCGACTTCCGCGGCGGGCTCGAGACCATCCGGCGCCTGGTCGGCGAGCTGGGCGTGCCGGTGATCGGCAAGGAGACCGGCTGCGGGCTCTCGCTCGAGGCCGCCCAGGGGCTGCGCTCGGCGGGCGTGCTCACCGTCGACGTGAGCGGCGCGGGCGGGACCTCGTGGGTCGGGGTCGAGGCGCGCCGCGCCGCCGCCGGCTCGCGCCAGCAGCGCCTCGGCGAGGAGCTCTGGGACTGGGGCATCCCCACGGCGGTCACGGTGGCGGCGTGCGCCTCGGTCGGCCTCGAGGTCATCGCCACCGGCGGCATGCGCTCCGGGCTCGACGTCGCGCGCGCCCTGGCGCTGGGCGCGACCGCGGGCGGCCTGGCCGCGCCGTCCCTGCGCGCCCACCAGGCGGGCGGCTACGAGGGCGTGCGCACCTTCCTCGAGGACGTCATCACCAGCGTGCGCGCGCTGACGCTGCTGGCGGGCGCGGGCGCGGCGCGCGAGCTGGTCCGCGCGCCGCGCGTGATCACCGGCGAGCTGCGCGAGTGGCTGAACGACCTGGGCCTGGGGCCGCGCCGATGAGCCCGGCACGCATCACGGAGGGCGACGGCCGCGGCGCCGGCAAGGTCATCCTGCTCGGCGAGCACGCGGTGGTCTACGGCCACCCGGCGCTGGCCGCGGCGCTCGATCTGGGCGTGCGCGCGCGCGCCCAGGTGCACACCGCGGCCGGCCCGCCCCGCCTGCGCGTGCCCGCGTGGGGCGTCGACATCGCGCTCGACAGCGACGTCGCGCCGGCCGCGGCGCTGCGCGCGATCACGGTCGCGCTCGGGCTCGCGCCGGGCGGCCACGACGTGGACGCCGAGGCGACCGTGCCGGCGCGCGCCGGGCTCGGCTCGTCGGCGGCGTTCGCGGTCGCCGCGGCGCGCGCGCTGGCCGCGTGCGCCGGGCGCAGCCTCGACGACACGGCCTGCGAGCAGGCCGCCGGCGCGGCCGAGCAGGTGTTCCACGGGCGGCCCTCGGGCGTCGACGTGGCGCTGGCCACGCGCGGCGGGCTGGGGCTGTACACGCGCGCCCGCGGCCTCGAGCCGCTCGCGGGCGTGCGCGAGCTGGCGCTGGTGATCGGGCTCTCGGGCGAGCCGCGCGACACCGCCGCGCGCGTCGCCGACGTGGCCCGCCAGCGCGAGGCCGCGCCCGCCGCCACCGACGCGCGGCTCGCCCGCCTGGGCGAGCTGGCCGCGCACGGGGCGCACGCGCTGGTGCGCGGCAGCGTGCGCGCGCTCGGCCCGCTGCTCGACGCCGCCCAGGAGGACCTGGCCGCGCTCGCGCTGTCCACGCCGCGCCTCGACGCCATGATCGCGGCCGCGCGCGCCGCCGGCGCGCTCGGCGCCAAGC
>JBKJOI010000056.1:0-11622 GCA_046595695.1 Haliangiales bacterium
TCGGGCGACGCCCTCGGCGCCGTCCGGCCCCTCGCGCGCTACCGCCAGCTCAGTCGCTGACCCGCGCCGCCCTCGGGGGGAGGACTACTCGAGTCCCGGGCAGACCACGAGCACGCCGCGCACCGCGTCGGTCCAGCTCTGGATCGCGCCGTCCATGACGCGCGCCGCGGACTCGCGCGCCGGCTGCGCGCCGCCGCCGCTACCGGCATACGCGGCGCCGAGATCGCGCACCGCCGACGACAGCCCCGCGAGCGCCGAGGACAGGCGGGCGTGCGCGGCGTCGAGCTCGGCGTCGGTGGTGTGGATCGAGTCGAGCGCGGGCAACTCGCCGTCGAGCGACACCGAGAGCACCTGGGCCGCGCGCGCCACGCTGGCCGGGTCGCGCGCGCCGTCGAGGGCGTGCAGGAACGCCTCGGCGCTGCGCTCGATGCGCCCGAGCACCGGGCCGACCGCGACGCGGTAGCCGCCGCAGCGATCCGGGGGACGCGCGTCGGTGCGCTCGACCACGACCGGGCCGGCGTCGGCGGCTTCAGGCGATTGCAGCCGCACCGCCGCCGCGCCGCCGCCGCAGGCCATCGAGCAGAGCAACACGAGCAGCCACGCGCGCGCGGTCAATCGTCGTCTTCGAGCTCGACGTTCCAGTAGAGGAAGTCCCGCCACGCGTCCGGCGCGGTCTTCACGCCGATGGTGATCGTGACCACGCTGGGCAGGTAGTCCGGACGCTTGGGCGCGCGCTGCAGCTTCATGCCCGCCTGATCGGGCGTGCGTCCACCCTTCTTGCGGTTGCAGTCCACGCAGCACGTCACGATGTTGGTCCACTCGGTGCGACCACCGTGCGAGCGCGGCACGACGTGGTCGTAGGTGAGCTCGGACATCTCGAAGTGCTTCTTGCAATACTGGCAGCGGTTCTCGTCGCGCGCGAACAGGTTGCGCCGCGAGAAGCTCACCTGCGGCTGCTTGCGCCGCACGAAGCGCAGCAGCCTGACCACCGCCGGCATGCGCACCTGGAAGGTCACCGCGCGCACGTCGCGGTCGTAGCTGCGAACGACCTCGACCTTACCCAGCCACATCAAGGTGATCGCGCGCTGCCACGTGATCACCTTGAGAGGCTCGTAGGTGGAGTTGAGTAGGAGGGTCCGCGATGCGGTGCTCATGGCCGCTCTGAAAAGCTTAGCGAAGCCGTCTGACGGTGCAAGTTATGGGACTAGCTCCGCAGCGGCGTCACCGTCGCGCCGCGCTCGGCTGGCGCGGCCGGCTCCTCAGCCGTCGTGCTCGCCCGTTTGTCCTTGCGCGGCGGCGCCGCCTCGGACGGATCGTCATCTCGTTTGCCGCCCGCGGCCTTCTCGGCGCGGGCCTTGAGGAACTCCAGGAAGGCAATCACCGACGGCAGCTCGATGGCCGGCAGGCCGTCGATGAGCTCGCGCGACTGCCGGCGCAGCGCCTCGCCGGGCGCCTCGGTGCCGTGGGGGACCGGACGCACGGGCGCCTCGGCCAGCTCGGGCGGCGGCTTGGCGTCGCCCCAGGGAGCCGGCGCCGTGGGCTCGAGGTTCCGCTCCAGCAGCCAGTTGTGCATGTGCCAGTGGAGCAGGTCGGCCCGGTAGGTGAACCAGCGCTCGCGCTCGGCCGGGTAGGCCAGCAGAACATCTTTGAAGCGGCGGAAGGCGCCCTTGCCGTCGATCGCGATGACGAGGCGCTCTCGCAGTGCAGGATCAGTCACGCTGCCTACGAAACGCTCCATCCAACGGTATTGCTCCCGCGAGGATGCAGGCTCGACGCGCGTGTAATTCGTGATGCTGGCGGCGACCTTGTTCTTGAGGAATGCCGCCTCCGGATCGCCCGCGAGGATCGACACGACCTGCCCGGAGGTCAGGTCGAGGAAGCTCTCGGTATCCGGGGCGTTACGCTCGAAAGCACTCTCGAGGTCGTCCCAGTGGATGGCGATCGTTTTCATCTGTAATCAACGGTAGCCGGAACCCCCCTCGTTGGCAAGGCAGCGGACCGGTGCTTGACAGCTGGCGCCAGTAGCACAATACTTCGCCCTTTCAGGAGGTTGTCGTGGCCCGCGTTACCGTTGAAGACTGTCTCGAGAAGGTTCCCAACCGCTTCGCCATGACCATCCTGGCTGCCGAGCGCGCCCGGTCACTCTCCAAGGGTGCGCAGCCGCTGCTCCGCTGCGACAACAAGGCGGCGGTGACCTCGCTGCGCGAGATCGCCGAGGGCAAGGTCCGCTTCACCGAGAGCGTCGAGGATGCGGTTCGCGAGTACCTCGTCGAGACGCGCGCTCGCGGCCTGCTGACCTCGAACGGCAAGTAGCTCGCCGAACGTCGAGTAGCCCGTTCCCGCGGCGCTAGCTGCGGGTTTGACGTCCTTATGCGGCGCTCGCCATGCGGCGCTCGCCGCCACTTCGATATCCAAAAATTCGCCCCCCGATCTCGCACCTCGTAACGTGGGCCGACCATGGTGGGGAAACTCTCGCGCGGCGAGTTCGTGAAGCTTGCCTACCGGCTCGGCCGCGGCGCCGCGACGGGTGCGCTCGATCTCGTCGAGGGCCCGCGTGCGCGTCACCGGCTCTTCCTGCGGCGTGGCTACCTGACTGCCGCACAGCTCGAGGGCCACTGGGCGCCGCTCGGTGAGATCCTGCGCGACGCTGGCGCCATCGACGACGCGCAGCTGCGTCGCTCGCTCGAGACGATGGCGCAGGGCGCAGAGCTGCAGGGTCGCGCGCTGCGCGAGGCCGGCATGGTGTCGTCCGCGGCCATCGAGGCGGCGCTGCGGCGCCAGGCCGAGATGCGCCTCGAGCGGCTCGCCGCCATGGCCAGCGCTGACTACAGCTTCGATGCGAACGCGCCGCCGGCCCTGCGCGGTGCGGGTGGCGTGCCGGTGGCGCTGACCACCTGGGCCCGGCGCCACGTCGAGGCGCGCCTCGACGCCACGCGCGCGCGCGCCCTGCACGCCGAGCTCTCGGGCGCGCGGCTCGCCGCCAGCAAGCAGCTCCTGCCCGATCCCGCCGAGGGCGACGACACCGACCGGCGCATCCTCGAGGCGCTGGCCTCGCCGCGCCGGCTCGACGAGATCGAGGTGATCGCTCGCGCGCCGCGCTTCCGCCTGCTCGCGTTCGTCTACTTCCTGCGCGAGATCGGCGCGCTCGAGCTGCACGGCATCGGCGCCAAGCCCGCCGTGTCCACCGTGCGCAACGATCGGATCGAGGCCGCGCGCCGCTTGCTCGGCGTCGGGCCCGACGCCAGCGCCGAGGACGTCCGGCGCGCCTACCACCGGCTCGCGCGCCAGTGGCACCCCGACTCGGATCCCGACGCGGTCGCGGCGGTGCGGCGCGATCTCGAGCTGCGCTTCGTGGCGCTGGCCGAGGCGTACCGGGCGCTCGTGCCGGCGTCGTCGCCGGCCTCGCGATCGGCCTGACGGCAGCGCGTCGACCGTGACGATCGATTGCACCGAGCGTGACGACGGTACTGGCGCGCCCACAAGCGCCTTGATAGGCTTGCGCCATCGCTCGATGAGACGTGGACCGTTCGCGCTGGGATTGCTCGTGCTCGTGGTGCTCTGCGCGGCGTCAACGGGCGCGCGCGCAGCCACCGACCCGTTCATCAGCGCCGGCGCACCCGCCGACTGGTGCGTGCGTGGCGACGGCGACCGGTCTAGCGCCGAGCCGGCAACGGCGACGACGGCAGCGACGGTGACGGTGACGACGACGGTGACGGTGCCGGCGCACACCACCAAGGCCGCCAAGATCGTCGACCGCATCGTCGAGCGGGTCGATCGCCTGGTGGCCAGCCAGCCGCTCGTCTACGAGTCACGCGCCAGCGTGGCCACCCCGGTCTGGCCGCTCGTCCCCGGACCCGAGTCGCTGCTGTGCGCGAATGGCGGCTTCGGCGCCGACTGCCAGGCCCACGATCCCGCGGAGCGGCCGGTGCCGCCCTCGCCCATCTCCATCCTCGAGCAGAACCTCGCCCCGACCGAAGCGCTCGCGCCCCACGCGCGCGACGTCCGGATCGTGGCCCCGCCGCTCGGCGCCCTCGGCGCCGCACGTCCCGGATACGATCGCGGTCTCTTCCGCCCGCCCCGCGTATAGCCCGTCTCGAAGAGCACTCTCGTTTCAGTTCTTGAATCGAAACTTTCGACGGGCGTCGTGCGCGCGGCCCGTGCGCGCGCAAGGCGCGTGGAGCATTCGTCATGAAGACCGTGAATTCGTTCGTCCTGTCCGCTCTCGTGTTCGCCCTCGTCCCGCTCGCCGCCTGCCAGCGCGCCGACGAGCAGACCCAGAAGAAGCTCGACCTCCTCATCTCCAAGGTGGAGGGCCTCGAGAAGAAGGTCGCCGCCGCACCCGCGGGTCGCGGCGCGGCCACCGGCCCCGCCGCGGCGCAGCCGCAGCGCAAGCGTCCCGATCCGGCCGTGACCTACTACGTGCCGGTCACCGACGCCGACGCGGTGAAGGGCGCGAAGACCTCGAAGGTCACCATCGTCGAGGCCTTCGAGTTCGCCTGCCCGTACTGCGCGATGCTGGTGCCGCCGCTCGAGGCGCTGGTCGAGAAGCACCCCGACGTGAAGCTGGTCTCCAAGCAGTACGTCATTCATCCCGACATCGCCACGCTGCCCGCGCTCGCGGCCTGCGCGGCCAACAAGCAGGGCAAGTACGCTCCGTTCGAGAAGCAGCTGTGGGCGCGTTCGTGGCCGGTCGAAGGCGGCAAGCCCAGCTTCCAGCGTGAGCAGCTCTCCGCCGCCGCGCTCGAGAAGACCGCCGGCGACGTCGGGCTCGACGTCGCTCGCTTCAAGGCCGATCGCGACGGCGCCGACTGCAAGGCGCAGCTCGAGAAGACCCGGATCGAGCTCACCCAGGTGGGAGTCACCGGCACGCCGGCGATCTACATCAACGGCAAGCCGTACCAGGGTCCGCGCACGCCCGAGGCGCTCAGCGCCGCGGTCGAAGAGGCCAAGAAGCAGGCCGACGCCGTGATCGCCAAGGGCACCGCCAGCGCCGACAGCTACTACGACTCGATCATGAAGGGCGCGCAGAAGCAGCTCTAGTCTGCCGCCCGCCCCCCCTCCCGCAATAACCCCCGCTAGCCAGCACCCCCGCGGATTCTGTATGATTTCCGCGGGGATGAACCGCATTCACGCCACGGTCGCGCATTCGGGCCGCCAAGGCCATCTGCTTCAGGCTGTCAGGGCAGAAGCTTGGCGTTCCCATCGAGCATGCGAAGGAGACCATCGTCCTGCGTCCGAAGGGGCGGCTAGACCGCCGGGCTCATCGTCGATCGGCTCGCCGAGGCGCGCGGCTACCGGCCGGACGGCGCTGCAGCCGCGTTCGCGCGCGCCGACAACTGGAACTTCGTCGCCACCGACGCCGCCGGCTTCGTGGGCAGCGGCAAGGAGGCGCTCGGCCAGGTCACCAGCGTGATCTGGGGCATGCCGCGCGCCGCGATCGAGGCCGGGGTCGTCGACGAGGTGCTGCCGCTCGACGACCTCGCCCGGCGGATGGAGAAGGTCTCGTGCCCCAAACCCCGATGAAAGCCCGATGAAATACAATCAGAGGATCACCTTGTTTGCCGTGCGTCTCGAGGCGCTGCGCGAGGCGTGGAGCTCCGAGCCGCTCGAGCGCGCGTGCGCCGCCAGCCCGCGCGGCCGGCTCGCCGCGCTGGTGAAGGGCACCCCGGCGGTGCGCGCCCAACCACCCCAGGCCGCGCTTGCTGCGCTCGGCCCGGCACTGGTGCGGCGTGCCTGGAGCTCGCTGCTCGAGGATCGCGCCGCGGCTGCGCTCTACGACGCGCCCGTCGCTGCGCTCGCCGAGGTCTTCGCCGCGATCGTGCACGTGAGCAAGCGCCGCGATCTCGAGCTCGCTCACCTCGAGCAGACCGCCGAGCCGACCAACCCGCCCGAGCTCGCGGCCTCGGCGAACGCCCCCGCGTGCGCGGTGTGGTTGGGCGCGTCGGAGGCCGCCGCCGCGCGCACCGCGCTCATCTCGGCGCTTTCCCTACCCGTAGGAGCCTTCCCCACGCGGGAGCCCAATCTGTTCCGTGATCTGGCCGAATCTCTGGCTCCGGTGCTCGAAGCAGCAGCCCGTCCGCGTCATTCACTCGTGGCAGCACGGCATGACTCACCTGTATAGTGGGTGACAAGGATTTGTCTGCGTGAATGCTGAGCAGACTCCAGGGGGACGATGCCACTCTGCCATTCCTGCCACAAAGATTGTCCGGCGGGGACCACCACCTGCCCGCACTGCGGGGTCGCCGCGAGGCCGACCACCGGCGCTGGACGCACTCAACACCTCGGCTCGCAGCCGGGCAAGCCGGCGCTGAGCGCAGCTCCGAACCCGACGCCGCCACCAGCGAGCGGACACCCGCAGACCGCCGCGCAGGCCGCGGTCGCGCCGCAGCAGAACAACTACAACCCCATGGATCTCACCGCCGGCACCGTCGTCGGCGAGTACCACGTCCTCGGCAAGCTCGGCGAGGGCGGCATGGGCGCGGTCTACTCCGCGACGCACCCGCTCATCGGCAAGAAGGCCGCGATCAAGGTGCTGAGCGCGGCGCTGTGCGCCGACTCGGCGCAGGTCGAGCGCTTCGTGCAAGAGGCGCGCGCGGTCAACCAGATCGGCCACCCCAACATTGTCGACGTGTTCGCGTTCGGCACGCTACCCGACGGCCGCAGCTACTTCGTCATGGAGTGGTTGCAGGGCCAGAGCCTCGCCGAGCGCGTCGCCAAGGGCGGCATGTCGCTGCCCGAGGCGGTCGAGATCATGGAGCAGGCCTCCGACGCGCTCGAGGCCGCACACGAGAAGGGCATCGTTCACCGCGACCTCAAGCCCGACAACGTCTTCCTGGTCGCCGTGCGCGGCAACCGCCAGCTGGTGAAGCTGCTCGACTTCGGCATCGCCAAGCTGGCCTCGGGCGGCGACGTGCGCGTGCAGAAGACCGCGACCGGCATGATGATGGGCACGCCCGGCTACATCTCGCCCGAGCAGGCGCGCGGCAAGAGCGACGTCGATCACCGCACCGACGTCTACGCGTTCGGCTGCATGGTCTACGAAATGATCCTCGGCCGGCTGCCGTTCGTCGCCGAGAGCGCGATGGACGTGGTCATCAAACACCTCACCGAGGCGCCGCCGCCACCCAGCTCGATCTGGCCGGAGATCCCGCCCCAGCTCGAGGACATGCTGAACCGCATGCTCGACAAGGAGCCGTCGCGGCGCCCGTCGCTGATCGAGTTCCGCGCCACGCTCGCCGAGCTGCGCGGGCTCTTGCTCACGACGGTCGGGCCCGAGGGTGCGCAGAGCTTCCGCTCCGGCTTCGGCTCGCGCCAGGTGACGCCGTCGCCCGGCCAGAAGTGGGCCACGCCGGTGCCCGGCTCGACGCCGGGTGTGACCGCGCAGGGGCAACGTCCGGTGACGCCCGGCGCCCAGCCGGCCATGGGCACCATGGGCACCATGGGCACCATGAGCCGCCAGGCCCGCGACAGCGACATCGCGGGCGACTTCGCGGCGCCCGCCAAGAGCGGCAAGGGCAAGATCATCGCGATCGTGGCGGCCGTGCTGCTCGGCGGTGGCATCGCCGCGGCGGTGGGCCTGAGCAGCGGCAAGGCCAGCCCTCCGGTCGCCGAGGCGAAGCCGCCGGCTGCGATCGTGCCGGCCGAGAAGCCGCCCGAGCCGACGCCACCCGAGCCGAAGCCGCCCGAGGTCGCGCCGCCAGTGGTGCCCAAGGGCAAGCTGGTGGTGAGCGTCGACAGCCCGGACGCGACGATCGAGCTCGACGGCAAGGTGGTCGGCACGTCGACCAGCCACGTCACGATCGAGCTAGACGAGGGCCCGCACAAGCTCCTGGTCAGCGCGCCTGGCCGCAAGCCGGTCGAGCGCACGGTCACGATCGCCGCGGGCGCCGAGGCCAAGGTCGACGTGAAGCTCGAGAAGGAGCGCGCCGTCCGCCCCGACGGCGTGAAGAGGCCGCCGCCCGACAGCACCAAGAAGCCGCCGCCCGACGGCACCAAGAAGCCCCCCGAGCCCAAGGGTGGGGGTGAGGACTACACGCTCGATCCGTTCGGGAACAAGAAGAAGTAGCCGCCGCAGCGTTCGTTCGGGACGACGGCAGGTTGCAGTAGACATTCGGCTTCGCCCGGGGGGGCACCGAGATTGCGCGGAGGATCGCTCATGAGCTCGATGAAGACGTGCGGCCAGCGGTTGCTGGTGATGGCGATGGTGACGGCCGCGGGCGTCTCCGCCGGCGCCCCCGACGCGTTCGGCCAGCGCAAGAAGAAGGACCCCGCGCAGGAAGAGAAGGAGGCCAAGGACAAGAAGGCCTACGACCTCTACCAGGAGGGCATCACCCACTACAACCTGGGCGAGTTCGACCCTGCGATCGAGAAGTTCAAGGCCGCGTACGCGCTCACCGGCGCGCCTGGCCTGCTGTTCAACGTCGCGCAGGCCTACCGCCTGAAGAAGGACTACGAGCAGGCGCTGTACTTCTACAAGACCTACCTGCGCCTCGATCCCGACGCGCCCAACAAGGGCGACGTCGAGGCGCGCATCGCCGAGATGGACAAGTTCATCGAGGAACAGAAGAAGATGGACAAGGCCAGGCCCATCGGGACCATCCCGCCCGGTGGCACCGGCGTGCCCGACCCCGTGACCCCGCCCGGCGGCACCGTGACCCCGCCCGGCGGCACCGTGACCCCGCCCGTCGGCACCACCATCGCCGGGAGCGACGACGGCGGCAGCGATCCGGGCGGCTCGTCGATCGGCGGCGGCGATCCGGGTGGCTCGGGCATCTCGGGATCGTATACGCCCAAGGGTGGCACGCTCGGCGTGGTGCTGCGCGCTGACGTCGACACCGCGACCTTCAAGGGCGCGGCCTTCGCGGTGGGCGCGAGCTACGCGTTCTCGGCCTCGTTCGAGGCGCACGTGGCGCTGCTCGTGACTGGCAAGTTCGGCGCCGCGGTGGGCGCGACCATCCTGTTCGCAGACGGCAAGTTCCGCCCGCTCGCCTCGCTCGCGCTGCCCATGTTCTTCGACGAGGGCACGCACATCGGTGTGCACGGCGCGGTGGGCCTGCGCTACGACCTCTCGGCCAACCTGGGCCTGCAGGTCGATCTCGGCGTCGCGCACTTCCTGAGCACGCCGAACGAAGCCTTCACGACGACTTACTTCGTGCCCTCGCTCGGCCTTCAGGGCCGGCTCTAGGCAGCGAGGAGACGTATTACATGGCGAAGCCTAGCTTTCTCTCCAGCACTACCATCTGTCTTGCCTCGGTCCTCGTGCTCGGCTGCGGAGCCGACAGCGAGCCGCTGCCGCTGCCCGCGCCGATCGCAGCGCGTGCGCCGGTGGTCGCGCCCGCGGCCCCGGGTGGCGACGGGACCCCGACCGCCGCGGCGCCGTTCGACATCGACGCGGTGATCAACCAGGTCCACTTCGCCTACCGCCCCGAGGGCAAGGCGTTCACCGCGGGCCACACGACCTACGCGGTCCGCGTGGAAGGCGGCAAGATCGCGTTCAACGGCTACCGGCTCGCGAAGCCCGATCTCGAGGTCGATCGCGCACGCTCGCCGGCAGGACCCGGGCCGCGCCGTGGACCGCCGACCCGTCCCGAGCTCGTCCGCGGCGCGCCCATCACCTTCGAGACCGTCTCGATCGGGCGCGCCGAGGCCAGCGTGCGGCGCGCGCTGCGCAGCTCGCGCGTCGGTGAGCGCGGCGGGCTCGAGCTCGCGCGCGACGGAGGCATCGTCGAGGCGCTGGCCAACTCCGAGGCCGGCGTCGAGCAGTCCTGGCGCCTCGCCGGGCGACCCGCGGGCAGCGGCGACCTGCTGGTGCGCGTGCGCGCCAGCGGCCAGCGCCACGCCGGATCAACCGACGGCGGGCTCCACTTCGTCGACGACGCGAGCGGCGTCGGCACGCGTTACGGCGTGGCCACCTTCATCGATGCCAGCGGTGCGCGCACGACCGTCATGCCGAGCTGGGAGCACGGCAGCATCGTGATGCGCGTGCCCGCCGCCGTGATCGACGCCGCCGCCTATCCGGCCGTGCTCGATCCGATCATCGGCAGCGAGCTCGGCATGGACAATCCTGTGTTCGGCTCAGCCTACCTCTACCAGACCTCGGCGTCGGTGGCCTCCGACGGCACCAACTGGCTCGTGGTGTGGACCGACTACCGCGGCGAGAGCAACAGCGACATCTACGCGGCGCGCGTCGCGGCGAACGGCACGCTGCTCGATCCGATTGGCTTCGCGCCCTGTCGCGACGCCAGCACTCAAGAAAGCCCCGAGGTCGCCTACGTGGCCGGCCGCTACGCCATCGTCTGGACCGACTACCGGACGAACGCTGCCGAGATCTACGGTTCGGTCTACGACAGCTCCGCCAACCTGCTGACGCCGGCGAACGGCAAGCAGCTGGCGAGCTCGGTCGGCAACACCGTGTACAACCCCGACATCGCGGCCGGCAAGGGCTCGAACGGGTCGATCGACGTCTTCATGGTGGCGTACGTCCACCACACCAACGTGGGCAACCTGTCGACGATCAAGCACTCGCGCTTCGACACCCTGCTCAACGATCTCGACGCCACCGACGTGCAGACGTCGACGGTGGAGTCCAGCGAGTACAACCCCGCGGTGGCCTACGTGGGCCTCACCGGCGCCGCGCCCAGTCAGGTCCCGTTCTTCCTGGTCACGTGGGAAGGCTACCGACCCGTGGGTGGCACCCTCAGCTCCGACGTGTATGCCGCGACCGTGCGCGGCAACGACAGCGTGCGCACCGCCGAGCTCGCGGTGACCAGCCTCGGCAGCGACCAGAACGGCCCCGCGGTGGCCGGCAACGGCACCGGCGACGCGGTGGTGACCTGGACCGACAACCGCAACCAGGCCACCCAGGGCACCGACGTGTTCGCGCGCAGCTTCAAGCTGACCGCCACGCCGCAGCTCCAGGTCGAGCGCATCGTGTCCAACTCGCTCGACGGCGAGTCCGAGATCACGGCGGGCTTCTCGGTGACCGCCAACGAGTTCCTGTACGTGTGGACGGACCGCGTGCCCGCCACCGGCGTCGGCTCCATCGTCGCCAAGCGCTTCGACCCGACCGGCAACGCGCTCGCCGGCGGCTTCGTGATGCTGCAGGCGAGCGCCGAGGACTGGAGTAGCCCGGTCAGCGCCGCCAACTCGGCTCACCACCTGGTCGTCGCCAGCCGCAACCAGACGGTGGCCCAGGACTACAGCATCGGCGCCATCCGGGTCCAGCTCGGCACCAACACCACCAGCGGCCAGCTCGTCGTGAGCGTCGGCGCGAACGACCAGCGCGATCCCGCCGTCGCGTCGAGCGGCACCGACTATCTGGTCGTGTGGGCCGATCGGCGCACCATGGACACCACCGGCACCGACATCTTCGGCACGCGCTTGGGCCCGACCGGGACCATCCTCGACGCGAGCGGCCTGGTCATCAGCAACGGTTCCAAGCAGCAGCGCTCGCCCAAAGTCATGTTCGATTCGAACGCCAACACGTACCTGGTCGTCTGGGTCGACGAGCGCAATGGCCCCGCCGAGATCTGGGGCGACCGCGTGGGCACCGGTGGCGCCACGGTCGGCGACTTCATCGTCCGATCGGCGTCACCCGACTACCTGGATCAGCCTTCGGCCACG
>JBKJOI010000115.1:0-5926 GCA_046595695.1 Haliangiales bacterium
TCCGATTCCCGTCTCCCCTGACCTCAGCCGGAACCGGAATCGGAACGACCCTGCGCCTCAATCCACTTCACGCGGCGAGCGTGGGACGAACGGCCGTGCGGAGCGCGGGCCGGTACAGACAGGACCTCGAGACCTCGAGGCCAATTGGCCAAGCGTCCTGCTGGCTCGCGCCGCAAGAAACTCCCGTTCGATCGAAACCCGAAAACGCCGACGCCCTCCGTGAGGAGGGCGTCGTGAGAATCAAAAAGTGAGCCCGGGCGGGCCCTTCGGAGCTACGACTTGGCGACGACCCAGACCTTGATCTGGGCAGCGATGCCGGAGGCGAGCTTGACGTCGACGGTGTACTGACCGAGCGCCTTGATGGGGTCGGCCAGGTGCAGGTGCTTCTTGTCGATCTTGTGGCCCTGCGCCGACAGCGCCTCGGAGATGTCCTTGCTCGTGACCGAGCCGAACAGCTTGTCGCCTTCGCCGACCGTGCGCTCGATCTGCACGGTGACGTTCGACAGCTTGGCCGCGGCCTCCTCGGCCTCCTTGCGGGTCTTGGCCGTGCGGAGGTCGATGACCTTCTTCTCGTGCTGGATGCGCGACACGTTGTTCTTGGTCGCGAGCACCGCGAGGCCCTGCGGGAGCAGGTAGTTGCGGCCGTAGCCCGGCTTCACGGCGACGAGCTCACCCGACTTGCCCAGGTTCGCGACGTCCTCGGTGAGGATGCACTGAATCTTGTCCATGGCGGTTCCTTACTTGCCCGTCACGGTGAAGGGCATGAGCGCGACCATGCGCGAACGCTTGATGGCGAGGGCCACCTTGCGCTGGCACTTGGCGCAGTTGCCGCTGATACGACGCGGCACGATCTTGCCGCGATCGGTGATGAAGTACTTCAGCGTCTGCGGGTCCTTGTAGTCGATGCGGACGCTCTTGTCGGCGCAGAAGCGGCAGACCTTGCGGCGCGCAAAGCCACCGCGCTTGCCGCCGCCGCCGCCGCGTCCGCCGCGCTTGCCGCCTTCGCCGCGGTCATCACCATCGAAATCGGTGTCTAGATCAGATTCTTCGCGTGCCATGACTTACTCCTGCACCTTGTCGCCAGCGGGAGCCGCATCAGCGGCAGGAGCGGCGGCGGGGGTCTCTTCGGTACCAGCAGCGGCCTCGGCGGCCGCGCGACGCAGCGCCTCTTCCTCGGCGTCCTTGTCGATGTCGTCTTCCATGTCGGCGAAGGGCGAACGCGCCTGGCCGGTCATGATCTCTTCTTCGTCAGCGGCGGTCGCGGCGGCCTTCTGCCAGGTCTCGTCGGTGACGTCGGTCGGGCGCGCATCGGTCTGCACGTCGGTGTCGATCTTGACCGTGTAGTAGCGGATGACGCTGTCGAGCATGCGCAGGTTGCGCTCGAACTCCTCGACCGTCCCCGAGATCGCCAGGTACTGCCAGTAGAGGTAGATGCCCTTGAGCTGCTTCTGCACCTCGTAGGCGAGCTTGCGCTTACCCCAGTTGTCGCACTTGAGGATCTTGCCGCCCATGCCCTCGACGATGCCCTTCAGGCGGGCGTTCACCGTGGCGATCGACTCGTTGGTCGTGTCGGCGCGCAGGATGAAGATCGTCTCGTACTCACGCGACGTCCCCGGCTGGTCCTTCAAACTCTTGAGCTGTGCCATTTCGTTTCTTTCTCCTCTTGGCTGTTAATCCCGGAGTCATTGCTCCGGGCAAGGAGCCCTGCGTTTGACTGCTACTTCTGCAAACCGAACTAACCAGGTGCTGCTTATTGCTTCTTGGTGCCGTTGAACTTGTTCATCGCGACGATCGGGCCGTTCTTGATGAGTGACTCGACCGCGTCGGCTGCTTCCTTGATGACGATCTCGACCTCGGTGCGTTCGGCCTTGGCGAAGTCGTCGAGCACGAACCCGGCGACGTTGCTTCCCTTGCCCGAGGGTCCCGGCCTGCCCACCCCGACCCGGACCCGCAAGAACTCCTGCGTGCCCAGTTCCTGGATGATGGAGCGCATGCCGTTGTGTCCTCCGTGTCCTCCGCCCACCTTCAACCGCAGCGTTCCCAGCCCCAGATCGATCTCGTCGTGCACCACGATCAACTGCTTGGGCTCGACCTGGTAGAACGCCGCGGTCCGCTGGACTGCCTGACCGCTGACGTTCATGTATTCCTGCGGCTTGAGCAGGACGGCCTTCTCGCCGGCCACGTCGCCCGAGGTGAGCTCCCCGCCAAATTTCGCGCGGAAGCCGTCCGACCGGCTTCGGTTGGCGATCTCGTCGATCACCATGAAGCCGATGTTGTGACGGTTCTGCGCGTACTTGGGGCCTGGATTGCCCAGGCCGACGAGGAGCCACATGGAGGCGCCTTGGCAGTGAAGGAAGGACTACTTCTTCTTCTTTTCCTCCTTGGCAGGAGCGGCGCCGGCCTTGGCCTCGCCAGCCTTGGCCTCGGCAGCCTTGGCGCCAGGCGAGGCACCCGCGGCGGCCGCGTTGACGGCGGCGTCCGCAGCCGCTTCCTCGGCCTTGGCTTCCACCTTCTCGGCGCGCGGCGCGACGATCGACGCGATCGCTTCGCCAGCCGCCATGCCCGCCTTCACGCCCGTCGGCAGGATGAGGTCGGACACGTGCAGCGCCTGGCCCATGCCCAGCGTGGTGATGTCGGCTTCGATCTTGGCCGGGATGTCGGAGGGCTTGCAGACGACCATCAGCTTGCGGTGCGCGATGGTCAGCTGGCCGCCGTCGGTGATGCCCTGCGACTTGCCGGTCAGCACGAGCGGCACTTCGATGTGAACTTCCTTGTTCACGTCGATGGCGAGGAGGTCGACGTGCTCGATCTCCTGGCGGATCTTGTCGTAGTCGTAGTCCTTGAGCATGACGGTGATCGTCTTGCTCTGACCTTCGATGGTCATCTCGATCACGGTGTTCTGGCGCTTGGCCGGATCGAGCGACTTCTTGAGCGCCTTGGGGTCGACGGTGAGCATCATCGGCTCGACGCCCTTGCCGTAGCAAACGCCCGGAACCTTGCCCTGCAAGCGAAGGCGACGCGACTCGTTCTTGCCCGTTACGGTGCGGATTTCGACGGTGAGCTTTCCGACTTCCATGGAGCGACTCTCTTCCTAGATGAACAGCGAGCTGATGGAATCTCCGTGATGGATGCGCTTGACTGCCTCGCCGAGCAGTCGCGCCACGGATAGAACCTTGATCTTCTTGCACTGACGGCCCGCGTCAGCGAGCGGGACGGTGTCGGTGATGCACACCTCGGTCAGCGGGGAGTCTTCGATGCGCTGCAGCGCGGGGCCGGAGAACACGCCGTGCGAGGCCGAGGCCTGCACCGAGCGGGCGCCCGCTTCCATGACCGCGCGCGCCGCCTGCACCAGGGTGCCGGCGGGGTCGATCATGTCGTCGACGATGATCGCGTCCTTGCCCTTGACGTCGCCGATGAGGTGCATGACCTCGGACACGTTGGGGGCCGAGCGACGCTTGTCGATGATGGCCAGCGAGGCGTCGAGGCGCTTCGAGTACGCACGCGCGCGCTCGACGCCACCGGCGTCGGGCGAGACGACCACCGTGTTGGGGCCGGAGAAGCGGGGCTTCAGGTGATCGATGAAGATCGGCATCGCGTAGACATGGTCCACGGGGATGTCGAAGAAGCCCTGGATCTGGCCGGCGTGCAGGTCGATGGCCAGCAGGCGGTCGGCGCCGGCCGCGGTGATGAGGTTCGCGACCAGCTTGGCGCTGATGGGCGTGCGCGGGCGCACCTTGCGGTCCTGGCGGGCGTAGCCGAAGTAGGGCAGGACCGCGATGATGGTGCCCGCCGACGCGCGCTTGAGCGCGTCGATCATGATGAGCAGCTCCATCAGGTTGTGGTTGACCGGGGAGCTGGTCGACTGGACCACGAAGCAGTTCACGCCGCGAACGTTCTCGCCGATCTCCACGTAGCTCTCACCGTCGGAGAACTTGGTCACCTCGCAGCGACCCATGGGGATCTCGACGTACTTGCAGATGTTCTCTGCGACGTCGCGGTTGGAGGTGCCGCTGAAGATGGTGAGGGCGCGAATCATGAGGCTTTTTGGTCGCTCGTCTCGTCATGTCCGTCGACGAAACAGGCGCCTGGATCTACTGGATCAGCCCGGAAGTGTCAAGCGCGGGATATCACCCGGGATATGGGGCGATTCCCTGCCGGCCAGGAGGCCGGGCGCGCCCTACTTGCCGACGATGTCGCCCTTCATGCCACCGAGCGCGCCGAGAAGCTCGTTCTTTTCCTTCTCGGGCACGTTGAACTTGTCGAGCGCCTTGATGAGGTCCTCGACCAGGGCGGTGAACTCGTCCTCGGTGATCTTCATGCCGGTGTGGGTCTCGACCATGTTGCGGCCCTCGTACTTGCAGGGACCGCCGGTCGCCTCGCAGATCTGATCGATGAGCAGCTGGCGCAGCTTGGCCGCGTCGGTGTCCTTGAAGCGCGCGTTGATGCGCACGTCGGCGACCACGTTCTTGAGGAACTCGTCGACGACCGCGCTGATGGCCTCGAGGCCGCCGAGGCGCTCGTACAGGCTCTTCTCCCCCATCGCCGGGTCGGCGGCCGGCATGTCGGTGCCCGCGCCTTCGCCGCCCATCTCGGAGTCCTTCTTGGTGCCACCGCCACACGCGCCCAGCGCGGTTACCAGCACGAGCGAGCCCACCAGCAGGACGTTCTTGAGTGTTCTCATAGGAATCTCTCTCCCCTGGCAGGCGACGCGGCCGCCTGCCGTTTGTGACGGCTTCGCCATCGTGACGTTCCGTACCGACCTTCGCGACGAGGTACGAACGCCCCGGCGGTCCGGATCGTACCGTCCCCCAAAATCGTGCCCCGGCATGATAGCCTCGCCGCCATGCGCTCGCTACGGATCATCGTTCTCGCCGCTTTCGGCTCCGTCGTCCTCGCTGGCTGTGGCGGCGGATCGAAGGTGCTCATCCCGGTCGATTCGCCCATCCTGCCCTGGGAAGCGCCCGAGCCGGCCGAGGGCGACCCGGCCGCGCCGGCCGACGCGCCGCCGGCGGCCGCGCCCGCGGCCGAAGCGCCGCCCACCAAATAACTGCTCGGAACCAAGCTGCTCGGAACCAAGCTGCTCGGAACTAACGCTCGGCACGTTCAAGGAAAGACCGAAACACTATGTGTGGAATCGTTGGCTATATCGGTGAGAAGGAAGCGACCCCGATCCTCGTCGAGGGGCTGCGCAAGCTCGAGTACCGCGGCTACGACTCGGCGGGCGTCTCGGTGTGGAAGAACGGGCAGAGCCGCGTGGTGCGTTGCCGCGGCAAGCTCGCCAACCTCGAGGAGAAGCTCAAGGTCGAGCCGGCCGCCGGCACCCTCGGCATCGGGCACACCCGCTGGGCCACGCATGGCCGGCCCTCCGACGAGAACGCGCACCCGCACAAGGTGAACGGCGTCTCGGTAGTGCACAACGGCATCATCGAGAACCACGTGCTGCTGCGCAACCAGCTGCAGGCGCAGGGCCGCAAGTTCTCCTCGGAGACCGACACCGAGATCGTCGCCCACCTGGTCGACGCCGAGCTGATCGCCGGGGCCACGACCCTGCACGAGGCGGTGCGGCGCGCGCTCGGCAAGGTCGAGGGCGCCTACGCCATCGTCGTCATCGCCGACAAGCTGCCCGACACGCTGGTCGCCGCCAAGAACGCCTCCCCGCTGGTGATTGGCCTGGGCGAGGGCGAAAACTTCGTCGCCTCCGACGTGCCCGCGATCCTGGCGCACACGCGCAAGATGCTCTTCCTCGAGGAAGGCGACATCGCCGAGCTCACCCGCGGCGGGGTCAGGATCACCGACCTCGACAACCGTCCGCTCGAGCGCCCCGCCAAGGAGATCGCCTGGAGCGCGGTGCAGGCGCAGAAGGACGGCTTCAAGCACTTCATGCTCAAGGAGATCCACGAGCAGCCGCGCGCGGTCACCGACACGC
>JBKJOI010000211.1:0-5466 GCA_046595695.1 Haliangiales bacterium
GCCCTGGTCGCGCAATTCCTGCATCGGAAGTACTTCCGCACCCAGGTCTTCGGCATCGACAACGTGCCCGAGGGCCGCGTGCTGCTGGTCGCCAACCATTCAGGGCAGCTGCCCTTCGACGGCCTGGTCATCGCCTCGGCCATGCTGCTCGACGCGCGCCCGCCGCGCATGGTCCGCAGCATGGTGGAGAAGTACGTGCCCACCATCCCGTTCGCGAGCTACCTCTTCTCGCGCTGGGGCCAGATCACCGGCACGCCCGAGAACTGCCGCCGCCTGCTCGAGGACGAGGAGGCCATCCTGGTCTTTCCCGAGGGCGTGCGCGGCATCGCAAAGAACTTCTCGAAGCGCTACCAGCTGCAGGAGTTCGGCCTGGGCTTCCTGCGCCTGGCGCTGCAGACCGGCACCCCGATCGTGCCGGTTGCCGTGATCGGCGCCGAGGAGCAAGCTCCCGCGGTGAACGTCAAGCCGCTCGCGCGCCTGATCGGCGCGCCCGCCTTCCCGATCATGCCCTTCCCGCCGTTCATCCCGCTGGTGCCGCTGCCGACGCGCTACCGGCTCTACTTCGGCGAGCCGCTGCGCTTCGAGGGCGACGCGGACGACGACGACGAGGTGATCGAGGACGTGGTCAAGGTCGTGAAGAACTCGATCCAGACGATGATCCAGGTCGGACTGAAGGAACGGAAGAATGTCTTCTGGTAACGGCGGTACCCCGCCAAACGGCGGCGGCAACGGCGGCAACGGCCACCCCAAGTCCGCCACACCCATGCGCGTGCTCATCACCGGCATCGCCGGGCGGCTCGGCCGCCTGCTCGCGCGCCGCCTGCACCAGGACGGCGACTTCGAGGTCATCGGCATCGATCGCCGCGAGTTCCTCGGGCGGCCCAAGGACATCGAGCACTTCCAGGTCGACCTGCGCTCCAAGAAGGCGAGCGACATCTTCCGCAACGGTCAGATCGACGCGCTCGTGCACATGGGCGTCATGCACGACCCGCGCGCCTCGAAGGGCGATCACCACAGCTGGAACATCGGCGGCACCACCAAGCTGCTCGAGAACTGCCAGAAGTACGGCGTGCCCAAGGTCGTTGTGCTGTCCTCGGCCAACGTGTATGGCCCGCGTCCGGACAATGCGCAGTTCCTGTCCGAGGACGCGCCGCTCATGGGTTCGCAGGAGTTCCCCGAGATCCGCGACCTGATCGAGGTCGACCACCTCGCCTCCTCCTTCTTCTGGCGCGCCCGCGAGATCGACACGGTGATCTTGCGGCCGGTGCACATCTTGGGCGGCGTGCACAACGCGCCGTCCAACTACCTGCGCCTACCCGTGGTCCCGACGCTGCTCGGCTTCGATCCCATGGTCCAGCTGATCCACGAGCGCGACGTCGTCGAGGCGATCGTGTGCGGGCTGCGTCCGGGCGTGCGAGGCATCTTCAACGTCACCGGCCCGGGCGAGCTGCCGCTGTCGACGATCATCCGTGAGCTCGGCCGCAAGGTGCTGCGCTTCCCGCACCCGTTCGCGAAGCCCATGCTGACCGCGCTGTGGCGCTTCGGCGCCAGCTCGTTCCCGGTGCCCGAGCTCGACTTCATCCGCTACGTCTGCATGGTCGACGGACGTCGCTCGCGCGACGACCTCGGCTTCCGGCCGCGCTTCTCGCTGCAGGAGACCATCGCGGCCGTGAACCCGAGCTAACTTAGCTTCGCGAATGCCACGCCGCCTGCGCGCGCGTGACGCAACGCTCCGAGCTGCGTGATGCACGTCTCAGCGAGACACGCGCGCCGCTAACCGCGCGCCGCGCGCGATCTCGGATCGTGACCG
This sequence comes from Haliangiales bacterium, assembly GCA_046595695.1. GTDB lineage: Bacteria > Myxococcota_A > Polyangia > Haliangiales > SHYZ01 > JBKJOI01. Next base: position 1,811 of record JBKJOI010000211.1, read on the forward strand.
TTCGTTCACTCCGCGCTGTGTCGCAGGCTTCACGGTGGGCGCGCGCGGCAACCACGTTGCGTGTGCTGAAGTCACAGTGTGGTGCCCTCGAAACGCGGTCAGCACCACGCCGGCAAGCCGGAACGCGCGTCACATGCGTCTCAACTCGGACGGTTTGGACAGTTTCCGGACAGAACTGTCAGAGTTTCGCCTACGAGAAGCTGGCAGGAAGTGGAAATGGCCGCGATCGCAGGACTAAACCCCGAGCGGCCTGCTTCTTGCTTCGTCCCGGTTCGTTAACTCGCTTCGTCTCGCCAATCTGGAGGCTCGAACATGCGTCGCTCACTTCTCGTTGCTCTGCTCGGAATGTTCACCGCTTCAGGATGTGAGCTCTACTTCGGCCCCGAGAACGGGGAGGACGACTACCGCTACGACTACTGCGACTCCACCGGCTGCTACACCTGCGACGAGTGGGGCTGTTCGCCGACCGGCAACGGCGGCAACACCGGCGACGCCTGCTCGGACAACACCGGCTGCTTCGCCGGCTGCTACTGCGAGAACGGCTCGTGCGCCGAGTCTGGCTTCTGCTCGAGCAACTTCGACTGCCAGAGCGGCTGGGAGTGCGACACCCGCGGCACCTGCGTGCCCGCCGGCACCTCGAACCCGCAGTGTACCAGCGACGCCGAGTGCGGCTGGGGCCAGTACTGCGACGAGTGGTCGGGTACGTGCGTGTTCTCCAACACCTGCACCCAGGCCGCCGACTGCGGCCCGGGCATGACCTGCGACGAGCGCGGCACCTGCATCCCGGTGCCCTGCACCGCCGACGACCAGTGCGGCGCCGCCTGCTACTGCGACGAGCAGTCGGGCACGTGCGTCGAGAGCGGCTTCTGCTCGACCGACGCCGACTGCTGGAACGGCATGACCTGCGACGAGACCCGTGGCACCTGCGTGCCGCCCGAGACCACGACCCCGGGCTGCCAGACCGACACGGACTGCTCGGCGGGTGAGACCTGCTGCGACGGCGTCTGCATCGGCCAGACCGGCCCCGCCCCCACGCAGACCTGCCAGTACGACGGCGAGTGCGCGGGCGGCGATTGCGTGGGCGGGCTGTGCCACGGCGCCTGTGCGACCGACGCCGACTGCGGCACTGGTGACGTCTGTGTGAGCGGCTTCTGCGAGCTCGACACCACGCCCCCGGTCACCTGCGTGTTCAACGAGGCGTGCCCGGCCGACAACACCTGCATCAACGCCACGTGCCACCAGAACTGCACCACCGACGCGCAGTGCCCCGACTCGGCCGACTTCTGCGACCACGGCATCTGCAAGCCCGACTGGCGCGTCGTCGCCGAGTGCACCATCAACACCGACTGCGCCAGCGGCGAGTCGTGCGTCGACGGCCAGTGCGTCACCTCGTGCTGGTCGGATAGCCAGTGCGCCGGCTGCTCGGACGGCCCCACCTGCGTCATGGGCTACTGCCAGGAGTAACCACGGAACGGACTGCCCCCTTCTATTGAGGGGGTAGCTGCTGCAATCGCGAGCCGCGCCCGGGGGTTTGGTCCCGGACGCGGCTTTCGGTTTTTCGGACCGGGAGTTTTCGAGCCGCCGGTTCCGGGTGTAGATTCGCCGCATGCCCAAGCTCGGCTTCGAGTTCCGCGAGACCATGTCCGGCACCTACACGCTCATCGGCCAGCCCGGCAACGAGCGGGCGATCCGCTTCACGCTCCACGCGGTCGCCGAGGACGCCCTGGCCTACGTGCGCGGCGCGACCACGCCGGTATCGGGCACCCTCGAGATGGCCGACTTCGCCGACGAGGTCGCGGTCGCCGGCAGCCTGCTCATCGCGCCGCTCAGCAAGCGCGTGATCCGCTACGAGCTCGGCTTCGTCGGCAACGACGGCCTGCCCTACAAGCTGATCGGACAGAAGGACATCCGCCTGTCCGATCTCAAAGGCAGCTTCACCACGCTGCCCGCCGAGGTCCTCGACGGCAAGGGCAAGCCGGTCGCGAAAGCGCAGGTCACCTTCGATCTACGCGCCGACCTGGTGAGCTTCCTGACCTCGTGGAAGCCGCTCTTGCCTTCGCGCGCGTAGCACCGCCCCGTGCCGCGGCGAACGTGCGCCGGCCGTCCGTCCGGGCTCGGCTAACCACGGCCACGCTTGCGCACAAGTGGCCGGAATCACTTTCCCCTGATCCCGCGCCTACTTGCCCCGAGCACGCCCCGCGGGTCTGTGCTAGAAAGCCCCCACCGTGATTGGCTCGATTCTCAAGAAGGTCTTCGGCACCAAGAACTCGCGCGAGCTGAAGAAGCTCGACCCACTCGTCGCGCGCATCGCCTCGTTCGAGCCGGCGCTCAAGGCCAAGTCAGACGAACAGCTCGCGGCGCAGACCGGCGAGTTCCGTCGTCGACTCGACCGGGGCGAGGCGCTCGACGAGATCCTGCCCGAGGCCTTCGCGACGGTGCGCGAGGCGGGGCGGCGCGTGCTCGAGATGCGCCACTTCGACGTGCAAATGATCGGTGGCATGGTGCTGCACGGCGGCAACATCGCCGAGATGCGCACCGGCGAGGGCAAGACGCTCGTCGCCACCCTGCCCTCGTACCTGAACGCGCTCGCCGGCAAGGGCGTCCACGTCGTCACCGTGAACGACTACCTGGCGCGCCGCGACTCGGAGTGGATGGGCCGGCTGCACAAGTTCCTCGGCCTCTCGACCGGCGTGGTCGTGCACGGGCTGACCGACGAAGAGCGACAGACCGCCTACCGCTGCGACATCACCTACGGCCAGAACAACGAGTTCGGCTTCGACTACCTGCGCGACAATATGAAGTCGTCGCCGTCGCGCATGGTGCAGCGCGACCTGAACTTCGCGATCGTCGACGAGGTCGACTCGATCCTCATCGACGAGGCGCGCACGCCGCTCATCATCAGCGGCCCGACCGAGGACTCGCAGGACCTGTACGAGAAGGTCAACGCGATCATCCCGCGGCTCAAGAAAGAGGTCGACTACACCGTCGACGAAAAGGCGCACTCGACCATGCTCACCGACGCCGGTGTCGAGCGCGTCGAGAAGCTACTCTCGGTGCCCAACCTCTACGATCCCAAGTACCTCGACTACAACCACCACGTCGGCCAGGCGCTGCGCGCGCACACGCTCTACAAGCGCGACGTGAACTACCTGGTCGACGACGGCAAGGTCATCATCATCGACGACCACACCGGCCGCAAGATGCCGGGGCGCCGCTGGTCTGACGGTCTGCACCAGGCCATCGAGGCCAAGGAGAACGTCGACATCGAGGAGGAGAACCAGACCCTCGCGACGGTGACGTTCCAGAACTACTTCCGCATGTACAACAAGCTGTCGGGCATGACCGGCACCGCTGACACCGAAGCGGAAGAGTTCCACAAGATCTACAAGCTGGGCGTGATCGTCGTGCCGACCAACCGGCCGATGGTCCGCAAGGACGCCTCCGACCTCGTCTACAAGAACGAGAAGGGCAAGTTCAAGGCCGTGCTCGCCGAGATCGAGGAGTGCCACGCCAAGGGCCAGCCGGTGCTGGTCGGCACCATCTCGGTGGAGAAGTCCGAGAAGCTCTCGCGCATGCTGGCCAAGCGCGGCATCGGACACGAGGTGCTCAACGCCAAGCAGCACACGCGCGAGGCCGAGATCATCGCCCAGGCCGGG